>PLIM01000110.1 GCA_003139355.1 Acidimicrobiaceae bacterium
ATGACCTCGGGAAAGAAGCGGAAGAAAGGCCCTCCCGTCGCCGCCAAACCAAAGAGGTGTTTCTTCTGTGGTGCCGAGGGTCCTCTGACACAGGAGCACGTTCTCCCCGATTGGCTGCGGCACCTTGGATTCAAGGGTACTGGCGTGCGTGAGCTCGTTCAGGACTCAGACGTGCCGATCATCCAACAGGGCGGAGCCTTCTCCAAGACGCTGAAGATCGTCTGCGCCGACTGCAGCAACGTGTGGATGAGCGCCATGGAGGATGACGCCCGAGCCGATCTCGAGGACAAGACCTACGGCAACAAGTCAATCGCACTACTGGCGCTCGTTGAGAATCTTCAACGCCTCGCTCCTTGGGTCGGGTTTCGCTCGGAAGCATCCGTCCTTTACGCAACCGGACGAGGTGGCGGCGTTGTGAGTTCGACAGCTGAGACACGTCCAACCAGTCGGTGTCGCGTCGACTACCCCTCGCAAGACACTGTCCAGGTCCACAGCCGAGGAGGATTCCAATCGGCTAACAGCGGCGCGGCGAACTGTTCCGTCCGAGTCCCAAAGAAGCCGCCTCATCCCAGGACTCACCCGATCAGCGGCCATCACGTCGATGAGATGTGCCGCCGCAAGACGCACGAAAGGTTCCTCATCGTCGATCCACGCTTCCGGCTCGGGCCCGTCCACTAACGAACTCAATGTCCACGCGACGAGGAGCACGTGGCGGTCGCTGGATGCAACCTCGTACAAGAGCTCGCGAAGTCGTCCCACCGCCAAGTCGACCACCGGGGCGCCAGAGAGGGCGTCGGCGACTACACCCGCAGTGGCGACCGAATGCTTAAAGAACCGGAGGCAGAGGTCGACGGCCGCCTCCCGGTCAGCCACGTCCTGCCACCGGTCGAGCGGGCGCTCCTTCGCGAGGTCGAACAAACCAAAGAATGGTCCCAGTTCGTCGCCAGTCTGATCGATGCGGCGCCGCACGACAGCAGCTTCCGATCCGATCATCGCTGGGTCGAACCCACCGAGGATGAGCACGAGATCGATCAATGCAACGTCCTTTGGTCCTAACTCGTAGTTCGCCCCCATCACATTGAGATGCAGGGTTTCGAGAAGATCCGCGAGTTCGTCGAGGCGCGCCAAATCCCCGGGCCTAAGCTCCGTGCTCCCGTAGGTCGAGAGATGCTCGACCAAGGGGAGTGGTCGAGCAGCTGAAATCGTGGCGAACGTACTGGCAAAACTAGCCATGAGCTGCGCTTGGTGCTGCCGCTCAGACTCAAGCTCATTCTCGAATCCCCGAGACTCGAGAAGGCGAACGAGTTCGTCGTGATCAACATGACTGGACATTCCGAGGTGCTCGACGACGAGCTCGGTGGCTTCCGGAACGGCGCCGAGCAGAATGTCGGCAACACGAACGATGGTCGTACCGAGCTGGCGATTGACGGCGATCGCGTGGAGCGGCGGACGACCTTGCTCCTCGCCTCGCCGCGGAAGGACCGGAAGGCGGTGCACTTTGAGAACATCAAGTAGCACTCGTGGATCGACAATCAGGTCATCAGCCGACTGGAATCGAAGCGCGGTGATCGCGCCAATGAGGGCTCGGTGTTCGGTCGGGAACGCACGAGCAGCCTCATCGAGAATCTTTGGTCCGACCGCGGCCTCCGGTAACTCCGAGAGGGCGACCCAGCTCCGCCAGCCGTCGTGATCGCCGTACCCGGCGTCTCTTGAAAGCGCTGAGACAAGCTCACCGAGCCGCTCACTCGCGAGATGAGCGCCCTCCGATACCGCTCGGGTAACTCCAAGTAGGAGGTCACCGTTCTCAGTGGTGACTGCGGATTTGGCCAGCTCATCGGCAGCACAGGGTGAGATCCCCGCCGCCAAGATGACCGGCTCGACGCTGCCTCGTTCAAGACTGGAATCGACCCACGCTCGAATCTTCCGTTCGGGGAGGCGCAGAGCCGCAAGCGCGTCACCGATCTCAGCGAAGAGCAGCAGCCGCGGCGCAATCGTCTGGCTCGCCCCGTGTGCCACGAAAATTCCAGATTCATCCCAGAAGCGGATCATCGCTTCGGCGGTCTCGTCCGCTCGGCCAGAGGCAAGCTGCCAGTCCGCTCGGAGGGTGTCTGCGACGCGCGAAACAAGATCGACGAACCTGCATTCTCCCGACGAGGCCACGAGCTCTCGACCTTCGATGGCAAACACTTCGATCGCGGCCCGCGCAGCTTCTCCCCCTTCAAGCGCTCCGATGACGAAGGCGCGGCCGCGTGCCACCTCCCGTCGTCGGACGACGTCGTTGACCACCGCTTGCAGAACCGACCCGCGGCCAACCGGGAGCGCGCCCTCATCTCGTTCAATGGCGAGAAGCGCGAGAAGCGTCGGGAGCAGCGGCGTCTCCCGTAACATCCCGTCGCGACCTAAGGCGTCACTCACCCACGCGCGGCGAGATTCGACCCATTGTTCGGAGGAGTCCGGAGCAAGCAGACCTTGCCCGACGCGAACACTCGCGCCAGACCGAATGATGGCTCCAATGGTCGCATCGATGTTTTTCGGAATGGCCAGCCGGAGGTGCGGCCAACCGAGGGTTTCCGCCTGCGCGTAGGCGACATCTCGCGTTGCGACGATGACGTTGACGTCGCCGGAAACTCGTGAGAGGAATAGATCGAGCTCCGCTACGACCTCCGCCCGCCGGCCGTACGTCTCGTCCAGTGCGTCTAGCAATAGTGCCGCCTGGCCAGACTCAAGCTTGTGGCCGATGAACTGACGCATGTTGCCACGCGATCCCTCGGGCAGATCCTTTACCGCGACCTGGAGGATGCGGTCGCGAAGCGACAGCGACCGATCCAATCGGTCGACCTCAGCCAAGGAAGCGAGGATCGGAAATGGACCATCGGACAATCGACTTAGACGAGCAGCGACGTCCACCAACGCGGTGGACTTACCACCGCCGGGTAATCCGGTGAGCACCATGCGACTGCGCCTCAAGAAGGCCCAGAGGAGATCGTCGCCTGACCGATCGTCGGTCTCATCGAGAAGCACCTCGACTTCGGCGTTCACCTCCTCGATCGATATCGGCGGGATCGTCGCTCCCAGGCCGCGCAGATCGATACGGCTGGCACGCCGCTGGAGATCTGAGGTGTACCGATCGATCAAATCCTCACGCCGCTGCAACTGGGCAGCAGCCGAGTCGCCGGTCGAAACGATCCTGACCCCCTCCCCAACCAGCTCAGCCTGCCATCCTTCAAGGGTGAAGCCGCCTCTGCGCCGAGCAGTCCGACCGGCGACGCGGATCAGCACACCCCACGTTGCTGCTCCGCCAGCCGGAGACGTGATGCGGTCAAGGAGTAGTGCCGCCTCCCGAGACCCGGCGTCTTCCGGAGCGTCGACCTCGAGTTGGTGGATCAGCGCGCATCGGAGGAGGAACTCGCGTTGTTGCGACGTGAGTTCTTCGAGACGATCGCTCAGCGGTCCGAGTGCGTCCCGCTCGCCTTTGGTGAGGCCTCCGGGCAGATCGGTCTTATATCGCTCGAGCACCCGCTGAATTCGCCTCATCGGTTCGGACATCGAAGCCGTCACAATCACCAAGCGGTCGTGTTCCGTGTGGAGACCTCGCCGAGCCGCCTCGACCCACTGAGCGACAGCCGAATTGAAGGGCTTGCCTGCCGTTAGGCGTCGCTTTGCTTGGACGAGACTCGACCAACCGGACGTGAACTCGATCCGAACATCGTCGACCACGTCATCGGTTTCGAGCGCAACGCTCGACACCCGAGCGTGTTCGAGAGCGGGCCCAAAACCAGGCAATGACGAACCGGCCAATCCGTGAGCAACGGCGTAGGCGGCGACAGCACGGCGATATTCGACACCGGCATCGCCAGCGGCACCCCCGATTGCACCTGGGCTTGCGCGTCGATCAGAAGTGAGTCCCGGAACCACGGGCGCTACCGGGTGCTCACTCGAGGAGGCCTTCCAGCACCAGAGCGTTGCGCAAGGCCGCAAGCGAGCCCTGAGCATGACGGCGAAGGGCTGGGTTGTCCCGGTCGTCGTGGAAAGTGGCGTACTGAACCGGTCCGACCGACTCTAGGTCTGCGAACTGGTCACCGGTTAGCTGACGAAGCTGGGCGAGCACCTCGTCCCGCTCATCGCCTCGGAGCAGGGAACTTGCCGCGATCCGCGCCGCAACCATCTCCGGCCCAATTCCGTCGATGACCCACGTCACATCGAAGGCGTCCTTCGCCTTGTCGCGAAGCACGATCGCATCACTCTTAAGACAAAGCCACGAAGTGACGTCGGCGACAGGGAAGGGGTAGGTGACATCGCCACTCGCCGTTCGGACGCGCCGATTGATAGTGATCGTGTCTCGCGGTACGAGATGGCCGAGCTGCAGACCGAGCGCGCAGATTGCCTCGTTTGGGCCCACGTTTTGCTCAGCCGGGGTGCCGCGGGCCGGGGATTCGGGAACGCCGCCGCGAGTTCTCGCTGGGCAGAGGAACTCGACGACCATCCGGACGCCACGGAACGTTCCCCCCCACCGCCACTTGAGCTGCCGACCGTTTTCGGTCGCGTGCTTCAGGCCGAGCTTGCCCAAGCCTTCGACGATCGAGTCGTAATAGTCGGCAGTCTCCCCGTCGAGCAGGTGCAGGGAGAGATGCAGATCAAGGTCACCAGTCCCCGGGTGTGCCCTAATCCCTTGCGGGGGGTCAGGAACGAGCAGCGTCGGAACCAGTCCACCGACGATCGCGATATGTCGGCCACCGAACGCCGAGCCAAATGAACGCAGGAGGTCTGCGGCAGTGCCGAGGAGAAGCTCTGTCTCCTCGGAGCTGTAGTCGCCAATGCGTCGGAGGTCACCTGTCACTGGTCATCATCCCCCAGAGTTGCGCGGCGAACTCGGTCCCTCGAGGCTCGTCAGCGATGTCGCACCAGATTCTGAGCGGAGATGCCAAGCGCGCCCGTACGCCATTCAGGTCGCTCTGCTCTGCGTCTTGCTCGCCGAGACCCCACGGGTCAGCTGCAACTGCAATGTTCGCTTCCTCCCTCACCACTCGCTCGACCTGTAGGCGACGGCAGACGTCAGTGAGTTGCTTCGGCTCGCACTTCACTCGCACGCGCACCTGTTCGGGATTCCCGGCACCAAGAATGCCGAACAGGGATGCGCCCACCCGACCTGTGATCGCGCTGCCGACCTGGGCTCGCTCCGCCTCTACACTGAATCGTGCTGCGACATCGAAAGAACTCGCGCCCCAGAAGTAGCCGAGAACGACCGGCGCGCGACGCCAGCTCGTGCGCTCTGCAAGTAGGCGCGCAAGCGCGGCGGTGTCGAAGACGACAACGGGTCCATAACGGTCGGGCTTCGATACGAGGCCGTGCTCGACAAGATCACCGATGGTACGCGAGGTCGTAGAGGGCGACACGGAGGCGCGCGCGGCCAACTCGGATACCGTAGGTGCAGGTTGGTTCTCTAACGCCACGTGACAGAGTGCCTGAACAACCGCCGCGCGGCCCTGTGCCAGGCCGAGCGGCAGCCGACTCCGAACGCCTGGATTGACTGGATAGTCCTCGGCAACGATCTCGATTCGCGGCCAGTGAATCTCGAGGACACGCGAGACGTCGAGCCAGGACACGCGATTTGCACGCAGCCGAGCTCGCCACTGCGGTGGCACCTTCCCTGCGACAAGAGCAACCCGCCCGGGTCGGCTCTCTGCGCCACGAAATTGCTCGATCAGGTCCTCCGGCGAATCGAATCGCTCAGGTTCGAGGAGGGTGACTTCGAGGACGATGCCGTCGTCGTAGTCGAGGGCATTCACGCTGCCATGGCGAATCGAGAGCTCGTCGACGTCGAGCTTCGGGATCCACGGCGGAGTGAGTGTCAAGCCAGCGAACGCCACTTGCAGGATTGTAGCAGAAGGCCTTATTTAGCAATTCGACCGCAATTCCTCCTGGTCGAGTAGAGAGACTTGCTAAATCAAAGCCTTATTGATCTTTCAGCAATTCGATTGCGCCTGCTCGATGATGCTTGACGCCGTACCCTAACGGTTCAGGATAGTGAACCGTTAGGGGAGGTTCGAGAACGCAGCAGGAAGTCGTGCTGGCGATGCTGGCGAAGGAGCCGTCCCACGGCTACGAGCTGCGAGCTCGTCTGGCTCGGGCGCTCGGACCGGTGGCCGAGGGGATCAACGAAGCCCAGATGTACGTCACGCTCACGCGGTTGGAGAAGGGGGGCTTCGTCGCGCGGCTCGACGCGCCGACGCAGCGGTCCGATCGCAAGGTCTATTGCCTCACTCCCGCCGGCCAGGAGCGGGTGGCGGAGTGGATGTCGGACGTGAGTTGGCCGCGGCCCGACCTCGCCGAGTTCCACATGAAACTCATCGCCGCCGCGCAGGGCGCACTCGCCGACCCGATCAGCATCATCGACGCGCAACGTCGCGACCTGCTGCGCCGCCTGCGAGAAGTGGGGCGCGCCGTGATGGAAGAGAAAAAGGAGTCCGACGCAGCGTTGCTTCTCGAAGGCATCCTGCTGCGTCTGCAAGCCGACCTGCGGTGGTTGCAAGCCTGCGAGACCGCCTGGACGAAACGGAGTACCCCGCAATGAACGCCTCGCTCACAGAGGGGCGGGCCGGCGGGCGCACGGGCGGGGCGGCTAGGACAGGAGGCGGCCTTTGTAGGCGGTGAACTCCTCGTCAGTTATCGCACCTGAATCTCTGAGAGCGACGAGCTTGGCGATCTCGTCGGCAGCACTGACTGGGGGCGTTGCGGGAACTGGCTCGACCGGCGAAAGGAGGGCGCTCGCGACTGGGAGGCCACCCTGGCGAATCTTGTTGATAATCGCTTGCAGCTTCGGTCTAACCTCATGCACGACATACTTCTCGGTTACGAAGACGGCCAGATCGCCTGACTTCGTTGATACCTGGATCACAGTTGACTTCTTCGACTTCTTGAATGCGAGTCCCAAAGGACCCAATAAGGCTAAGCGCGTCGCTGTGAACCGCTTGGATACCTGGTCTGGGCCTTCGACTTCGAGGTCGGTGATGTCTGACCACGGAATAGAGAAGATCGTTCGAAACTTGGAGAGACTGACGCCGCTCTTGTCGATCTTCAGTATGCAGCCCGCATGTGACTTCGGTTCATCCGAAAATCCACCGTGATAGGTGGTCTCGCTGGCAGTCCACTGTCCAGTGAATCCGAGCCCTTTGAAGATTGAGCTATCAAGCCACCACTGTCCTGCAAGTATCTGTTCTTCCTTGGCCCTACTTGCATCAACCTTTGGTTGCTGCTCATCGAGAGCTTCCTGTAGCTCTTCTACCGAAGTGCTTGGCAGCTCGAAGGCGGCGGTCTGGGAACCGTCCTCGGACTGCATCGTGACTCGACACGAGTTGTCCGAGGTGGCGGTCTGAGAAATCGCCCAAGAGGCAAGAGATCCGTGGGAAGACTTGAACGATCCCTTGAAACTCACACTCCAGGTAGCGTCACTCTCGACTTCGAAATCTCCGGATTCTGCCGGCTTCGGGTGACTCGACAATCCACCGTCGTAGTTCACAAGCGCAAACTTCTGACTTCGTGCCATGACAACTCCCCTGTCAACAGAATTGTACGCATCGGCTCAGCACCCTGCTGCCGGGCGGCCACGGGGCGGGGACTAGGGACGAGGCGAGGCTCGCCCGAGGGCCATTGCATCCGACCCAGATAGACCAAGGCTCCCCTAATGATAAGGAGGGGATTCGTCACCGAGTTCCGTTGCCCTACGTTTAGCGGCACACACCGATGGTGACAGCGGAGCCCGTCAGAGCGTACGGAGTCACCGGAGATTGCATTACGACATCCCCTGGGGAGGAGCCAGACGTGCTCCCCTAGTGCGACTTCTTGCGACGACCTCGCGGCGGAGGTGCTGATGGGAGTCGGCGATAGCGCTGAAGCTCTTGCAGAATCCTGTGGTTGCGGCGCCCGAGATCGACGAGCACGGGCCACTCGGCGAGGCGCCGCACGTCTTCTCCCTCCTGCTCGCACTTTCGCAGCGCTATGAGCGTCGCCTCCGTTTGCCCGCGTAAGGCCGCGAGGCCGAGCGTCACCCGGCTGTTGTCGGCCGGCGGCGTCCACGCGGCCATCTCGTCACGGACATCGTCATGGAGCTTCTTCTTGGCCATCCACCGGTTAATCCGAACCTCGTGGAGCTGGTGGTCCGGAGATTGCGCATCGAGCAGCGTCGAGGTCATAGTCACCACGTCGTGCCACCGTTCTTGCCGGAGAGCATCGTAGGAGAGGTTGACGACCAAAGATCCGAGGTCCTCGGAATGGGGGGTCAACTGAGTCAACACGGCGACGGTGAGCGCCTCAGCCTTCGTCCTGAGAGCGGCGAACGCCTTCGACGCGTAGGCCTCGTCGGTTGCGAGCGGAGTCCCGACATCAGGCGGGGGCTGAATCCACGGGGTGCGCTCCAGATATTTCTCGTCCACACGATCGTCGTTGTGAATGAGGACATTGCGACGAGCGAGCACCAGGCAGAACTCGTGCCAGTCGCCACCCAGCCCCTGGATGTTCAGGTCGAGCCCGTCGCTCCTGAGCCTGTTCTGCCAGTCCTGAGGTGATTGTCTGAGTATCTCTGCAACCTGCTCGTCGATGACGAAGCGGAGCTGGTCGTCTTTGGTCGCGTAAGCCAACAACTTCCCCTGCTCTATCTTCTTCTCACTCTCCGTGAACCTCTGTCGATGGAGGAGGTACCAGGTGCGGAGCAGTTCGGCGAAGAAGCTCTCGAAGCCGGAGACGGCAATCGGGATGACGGCCTTGGCGAGCTGGTCGGCGTAGATTGTGTGTTTCCAACGCAGGAAGGCAAGGCCGTAGGTGAGCGCGCGCTGGTCGCCCTTGCAGGCGGCAACGAGCGGCTGTACGACCTCTTCGTATTTGCTCTTACCGACCTGGAACATGGCGCCGACGACGAGCTGCTCGTAGGAGTAGGGGTGTCTCTTGCCCTCGGCGCTCGGGGGAGCTTCGCTCGCCGCCGCTTCGAACGATTGCAACAAGTCATCGGGAACAGCAGAGATCGCCTTCTCTACGGCTCGGCGCGGCTCGGCTCCGAGATCGCGACCAACCTCGTCGAGAGATCTCGGTCGCCTTCGGTTGAGATTATGGTCGTGAGCGAGCTTCAGCAGCTCACGGTAACCCTCTAGTTCCTCGGTAAAGCGGAGCAACGCCGACTGCCCAAGCATGCAGATGATCTCATCAGGCCGAAAGTTGCCGGCCGCAGCGGGCGTCGGTGGTTGTTCCACGAACACATGATCGCGAACTGTTTGGCAACCCGCTAGAGAACTGGTAGCCATGGCCCAGTGACCACCGACAACGATACTGTCCACTACAAGTACATCTTCTCGCGCCTCACGCGAGAGATCGTCGAACAGCACGAGGCTGCTCGACCGCGGTGGCGACGGACCGCGAGTTTCCGAGTGGGATTCGCCTCACTCGGCCTCGAAGGTCTCGCGCCCGACTACCGTAACCGCTACGACCTCGCGCGCCGGGCCACCAACGCGGTCAAAGACAACACCGGTAACTTCAACAGTCCGGG
>PLIM01000179.1 GCA_003139355.1 Acidimicrobiaceae bacterium
TCAGGGACCTGAATGTTTGCATTGAGAGCCAGCTTCACGCGGGAGACCCGCCGTGAACCCTACGACGACGCAAGGTTCAGGAGGCCTCAGCAACCTGGTCGTCCGGCCTCTGTTCGAACGTGACCTCGACCGGGCAGACCGGATCTATCGCACTGCGTTCGGCACCTTCTTGGGAGCGCCTGAGCCGGAGAAGTTCTTCGGCGACGTCGAGCTCGTGCGAACACGCTGGCGGGCCGATCCGGCGGCGGCCTTCGGAGCCGAGCTGGACGGCACCCTGGTGGGCTCGAACTTCCTCACGAACTGGGGCAGTGTCGGGTTCTTCGGGCCCTTGACCGTGCAGCCCGAGCACTGGGACCGCGGCATAGCCCGGCGGCTCCTGGAGCCGACGATGGACCTGTTCGCCTCCTGGAAGACCCAGCACGTAGGGCTGTTGACCTTTGCCGAGAGCCCGAAACACGTCGGCCTATACCAGAACTTCGGGTTCTGGCCCAGATACCTGATCGCCGCGCTGTCAGCGCCGGTGGTTCCGCCGGAACGGGCAGTCTCGTACACCAAGTTCTCAGAAGTCGCCTCGCACGACCGCGCTGGCGCGACCGGCGACGTTCGTGAACTCACCTCCGCGGTCTTCGACGGCCTCGACATCACCCGAGAGTTCGACGCGGTTCTCGACCAGAAGCTCGGCGAGACCGTGTTGATCTACGAAGCCTCAGGCCTGCAAGCAATGGCGGTATGTCACATCGGTCCCGGGACCGAGGCCGGCAGCGGCATGTGCTACGTGAAGTTCGGGGCGGCAAGGCCCGGTCGCAAGGCGGCCGGTTCGTTCGGCCGGCTAATCGACGCGTGCCAGGACCTTGCCGCGACCGCGGGTGCCTCGGTCGTCTCGGCCGGGGTGAACCTCGGGCGTGAGCAGGCCTACACTGCGCTTCGGCAAAGAGGGTTTCGGCACGAATACCAGGGCGTCTCGATGCATCGCCCGAACCAGCCCGCCTACGACAAGCGCAACTGCTACGTCATTGACGACTGGCGATGATGTCGCCCCCGTCGGCCGAACCGCCGGCCCCGTCCACATCATCCGCTGGGCCACCTGACGACTGGACGTTCCGCGTCGACGCTCTCACCAAGCGGTTCGCCACGCTCGCCGCCAACGACTCCATCACGCTTCGCGTGGAGCCTGGCGAGGTCTACGGTCCGCTCGGCCCGAATGGAGCAGGCAAGTCCACGCTCGTGAAGCAGACGATCGGTCTCCTGAAGCCGACCTCCGGTCGTATCACGCTCGGTCGCTTCGACCTCGTCGCTGACCCCGATGCAGCGCGGCAACTGTGCTCCTACCTGCCGCAGGTCCAGATGCCGATCGACTCCTTCCACGTCGTTGAAGCAATCGAGCTCGCCGGTCGTATCAGGGGCGCCAGCGCGAGAGACGTCAGGGGGCGCACGGCGTCGCTGATCGATTCGCTCGACCTCGGCGAGTGGAAGGACGCGCTCGGGCACACCTTGTCCGGTGGCGTCAAGCGCCTCGTCGGGTTCTGCATGGCCATTGTCCGCCCTGGGCGCCTTGTGATCCTCGACGAGCCCACGAACGACGTCGACCCGTTGCGCCGGCGTCTGCTGTGGGAGGAGGTCCGCGCCCTCGGCGCTCATGGGTGTGCCGTCCTGCTGGTGACCCACAATGTGCTCGAGGCCGAGAAGTCGGTCGACCGCCTGGCGGTGATCCACAAGGGCCGGCTCGTGGCAGAAGGGACGCCGTCCTCGATGAAGGCGGCCGACCGGTCGCAGCTCCGGCTGCAGTTGATGCTCACGCCGGGAACAGCTACGCCTGCCCTGTCACCATGGGCCGGTCCGGCGGTACGCGTCGGGCACAACCTCGTCACTGCGATCGCCGAAGCCGACGCCTCCACCGCGATCTCGTGGGCAGCCGAGCTGACCAGCGCCGGCGTCGCGGAGGAGTACGCGCTGGGCGCCATGACCCTGGAGGACGCGTACATCCGGCTCACCTCGCACATGTCGGGCGACGGAGACGACGACGGTGATGCCTGAGCTCCAGAATGCCAGCGTCATCGTCCCGCACGGCACCGTCGAACGCGGGGCGAAGCGCTGGTGGCACGACTACGCCGTGATGGTGCGATGGCACCTCTCCAGCCTGCGCGTCTGGCTGGTGACGCTCACGATCGTCCAGCTGCTGGCGGGCGTCGGGTTCGTGCTCGGAATCTCCCTGTTTTTCGTCCACGTCCCGATGACAGCCGCCCTGTTCGTCTCGACCGGCGTGCCGGTCATCAACTTGATGACAGTCGGGTTGATCCTCGGGCCCCAGCTCGTGGCCGACCAGAAGTCCAACGGGAGCTACGAGTACCTGCGCTCGATGCCGGTCAGCAGGTCGGTGACTGCCGCTGCCTGGTACACGGTCTGCCTCATCGGCGGCGTACCGGCGATGATCGTGTCTCTCGGGGTGGCACGGCTGCGCTACGACCTGCCGCTGCACGTCTCGCCGATGATCGTCCCAGCTGTCCTTCTCACCTCGTTCGCCGGCACGATGCTCGGCTACGCACTCGGGCACGCCATAGGCAGCCCGATGGCGACGAGGCTGATCACCCAGCTTCTCGTCTTCGCCATCTTCGGTTTCGCTCCCATCCTCGTCCCCCTCTCTCAGATGCCGCGCTGGCTCGGCACCCTCAACTGGTGGTTCCCGTTTCGTCACATGGCGGTCGTCACACGCGCTGCCCTCACGCCGGGAGGCCATGCGGCGGTGCTCTCCGCGTACGTGGTGCTCGGCCTATGGGCGATCGCCTGTGCAGGGCTCGCCGGGCGGGCGCTCGGACGGCGACCATGACCGTCGGCGTCGTCGGAGGTCGCCCGAGGCACCTACCACAGTCCGAGCTGCGGTCGGGAATGGGCTACTGGGTTGCCAGCCTGGTCTCGATGATGCGCTTCGACTACGGCCGCGTGCGCCAATGGGTGCCGATGATGATCGTCATCCAGACCATGATGGGGGCGGGCATGGCATTGCTGTACGGGTTCTTCTACCCGCATGTCACCGCGACCCGGGCCTTGTACATCACGACCGGCGCACCGACGCTCGCGCTCATACCCCTCGGCTTCGTGATGCTCCCGGGCACTGTCGCCGAACAGAAGCTCGAGGGGACCTTCGACTACATCTGGTCACTGCCCTCACCAAGAAGCGCCCAGGCCGCGTCCACCTTCGTGCTCTACACGCTCCTCGCCCTCCCGGGTTCGGTGTTCGCCCTCCTCGTTGCGGCGTGGCGGTACGACGTGCACCTCGTGTTCTCGCCGCTCCTGGTCCCAGCGGTCCTTCTCTGCGCGCTGATGGCGATCACGGTCGGTTACGGCATGGCACTGGCCATCTCCAACCCGATGGTGACTAACGTCGTGACCAACGCACTGATGTTCGTCGTGCTGCTGTTCTCCCCGATCGTCTATCCGGTCTCACAGCTGCCCCGCTGGCTTGCCACCGTCCACTACTTCTTGCCCTTCTACAACATGGCCGTCGTCATCCGGGCCGGCCTCACTTCCGGCGTCGCGGCTCACGTGGCGACCTCGTTCGTCGTCCTGGTGGCGTGGACCGCCGCCGGTGGCGCGGCGACTGCATGGGTCGTCGGCCGCCGCCGCTAGAGATCCTCCCGCTCAGGCACCCAGACGGCCGAAGGCAAAGCGGCTTGCTTGCAGATACCGGCAGCATCCAAGCCGGTGAAAGCACCGTAGCTAATCTTGAACTGTGGCATTCACGAGCGAGCAAGACCCCACGAGCTCAGAGCTCGGCTGGACAAAGGCCGACTCGCAACGGAAGATATGGGGCCTGAGCCACACTCATCTGGCAAATGCCATAGACCAGTTCTCTAATGGCCCCGGAGAAGGACCCGACGAGTCGCCAATACGAGAAGCAGTCGCCGCGCGGACGGGCTTCGCATGGTTGGCAGAGCTCGGAGCGCGACTCGAGTTGACACAGCCGCTGGCAGCGGCGTGCGACGACTTCTTCATGGGACTGGCTGAAGGAGACCAGGAGCGGACGATGCGCGGGTATTCGGCCGTTGAGACGATCGTCAGTCGGATTCGCGCGCAGTTCGGTTACGACGTCGGCCGGTCATGGAATCTGCAGAAGATCGATGAGGAGTTCGGTCAGCTGATCGAGGCCTCGGCATTGTTGGCAGGCCGGCTCGAGCACGAGCACCCGACGGATACTGATACCAAGAACACCTACGAGTTGGCGGTCAAGATCGCCCACGGCTGGGCACGGCTCGTCAACGGAAGTTACTTCCTCCTGTACTCGGCGCCGTACTCAGAAGCGGCAGCGAGCATCGTCTCGGGAATGGGCGATCGCGATCTGGAGCGTGTTCAGGCTGGTGTCGAGCAGATGGTCGAGCTCGGCGCGCGACTGTCCGAGGGGTCGACGACGATCGTCGAGGGTGGACAGCCCCGCAAGGGCGACCCGGTCAAGTTCCCCAATGCGGTGCCCGGCGGCCGCTATGTCGCCGCCACTGACGGACGACCCGTGAAGGGCCACTCTGACCGCTGGTCGGTCGACGTGGTCCTCTCGGACCCTCGGGACGGGTGACCAGCGGCGCTGGTCGGTCCGACAGGTCAGGTTATGTCGGAGCGCAGGGTCGTCAACGTTCCTACGACGGCGAGCGCGACGCCATAGATCAGGAGCATGATGGCCCCTCCCCACCAGGACAGAAGTGGCGTGTTACCACCCCCGAAGCTCGTCCGTGCGGCATCCTCGAGTGCCGTGGCGGCCGCGCCGGGAAGGTACTTGCCGATCGTGGGCCACACGTCCGCGACAATCGACTCCACGACCAGGGTGAAGATGAGACCAACAACGATGGCAACGATCTGGTTCTTCAACAACGCGCCGAGACCGAGGCCGTAGATGGCGAACAGGCCTGTCCCGAGCACGACTCCGGGCGCAATCCGCGACCAGTCGTGCCACATGTTGTGGGAACTGGCGACGTAGTAGAAGCCGTGCTGCGCGCTGCACAGTGCCTGCGACATTCCCTGGGCCACGCCGGCGGGTGCCAGGCAGGAGTGGACCCTGAGGCCGACCAGCACCAAGCCGATGACCAGTCCCGTCAACATGGTGAGCGCGCCCAGCACCACACCAGCCCCGAAGCTGATGCCCAGCTTGGCGATGACGACGCGGCCGCGACGCGGCTCGGCGAGGAACGTCGGGGTCACGGTCTTGTGGCGGTACTCGCCTGTGATGATGATCGCACCAAGAACAAGAGCGAGAAGCCGCGAGTTGTCGAGCAGCGCGAACACGTTGGTGAACCACTGGGACGAGCCGTGCGGGACGATCCCGGCCCTGCCGCCGTGCCGGCCGCCCGGAGCGAAGGCAACGAGGAAGCCGAACGCGACGTCGATGAGCACGACGATCCCGAAGATCACGTACGTCGACCAGATCGTCCAGAGCTTGCGGACCTCGGCTCTGAGCAACCTGGTCATCACTGATGGCCGATCGGGCCGGCAGAGGGCGGCGGCGTTGGCGGAGCCGCCGGCGCGGGCGAGTCCGGCGGCGTGGACGAAGCCGCCGGTCCGTCATTGAATCGCCGGTAGTCGCCTACCGGCCCCGCCGCGTGTCCCACCTGCTTCCCCTCACCGCCGGTCAGAGAGAAGAAGAGCGACTCGAGCGACTCGGTGGACGAGACCATCTCGTGCACTTCGATGCGGTTCTCGACCATGATCGGGCCCACTGTCTCGGGCGCAACGCCCTCGCAGACGACGTAGCCGTCCCGCACCGCTGCTGGAAGGCCCGCGGCCTGTAGCGCCTGAACCAGGCGCTCGGCATCGGGCGTGCGCACCCTCACAGCCCGTTTGGTGCCGACGAGCAGGTCCGCCAGTCTCCCTTGGGCCGCGAGACGGCCGGCCGTCAGGACGATGACGTCGTCCACGATCAGCTGCGCCTCGGACAGCAGGTGTGACGACACGATCACGATGCGGCCGCCCTCCGGCTCAGCCGGCTTCTCGGACGCGTAGAACCTGAGGAAGTCGCGAAGCCATGCGATGCCCTGCGGGTCGAGACCATTGGCCGGTTCGTCAAGAACGAGGATGTCGGGCTTGCCCAGGAGCGCACGGGCGAGCTCGAGGCGCTGGCGCATGCCCATCGAGAAGCCGCCGACTCTCCGGTCCCCGGACTCGGACAAGCCCACGAGGTCGAGGCACTCCTCGACCCTGCTGAAGGGGATACCTGCCGCCGTTGCGATCAGCTTCAGGTGGTTGCGCGCCGTGCGGGCCGGGTGGAATCCCGACGCCTCGAGCACGGCACCGACCCGCATCGTGGGGTGGGGCAGGTGACGGTAGCGGTGCCCGTCGATGACCACCGAGCCCGAGGTCGGGGTCACCAGTCCGAGGAGCATCCGCAGTGTCGTGGTCTTGCCGGCGCCGTTCGGCCCGAGGAACCCTGTGACTCCGCCTGGGATCGCGTCGAAGTCGAGGTGGTCGACGGCGAGGACGTCCGCGCCGAAACGCTTCGTCAATCCCCGAGCTTGGATTGTCGGCATCTCTGGCCCGGCCTCCGTCAAGCTTCGTCGATCAGCATCCGCGCGAGGCGGCCCGGGCTGACCTTAGTTCGCCAACGAATCAAGGTTGTGCGACTGCCGCGGGCAAGATCGGCCCGATCAACTGACTCGAAGCACTGAAAGCCAGGAGTTGCGGTTCCGCAAGTTTCGCTCAACTGTGCCGCCCCCATGCCGACAATTGAAACTAGCGAGGGTACTTTGCCGCGCTCCGAGAAGGAGGCCGCAGATGTTGAGCAGACTGAAGAAATTGCATCTTGGAAGGATCGTCCCGGTGACAGTTGTCGTCATACTCGGGGCATCCGCTGTCGCCGCCGGAGCAACACCCGCGGCACGGGTCTCCGCAGGCCAACACGGAGTGACCCCGAGCCTCGTCGCCTCCGTGAACGGCGACTCCACCGCGGGCACCTGCGGCAGCTCTGGCGCCACGGGCACCTTCACGCTGGTCGGCGGCAAGCGCCGGGTCATCCTGACCGTCGACGTCACCTCGACGACGACCTTCACGGACTCCGCCGACGCGACGCCGTCGTTCCTCGACGTTTGCGTCGCCAGCCGCGTCAAGGCACTCGGCGCCCTCGCGTCCGGCACGCTGACGGCAACCTCGGTCACCGTCGTGCCCCCACGCCCGGTCCAGGCAGATGGGATCGTCACCTCAGTGAACGGCGTCCCCACCGCGGGCACCTGCGGCGTCTCTGGCGCTACGGGCACCTTCACGCTGGTCGGGGGCAGGCACCAGGTCATTCTTAGCGTCGACGTCACCTCGACGACGACCTTCACGGACTCCGCTGACGCGGCGCCGTCGTTCCTCGACGTCTGCGTCGCCAGCCGCATCAAGGCCCTAGGCGCCCTCGCGTCCGGCACGCTGACGGCGACCTCGGTCACCGTCGTGCCCCCTGGGAACGCCGGGAACGGCGGGAAGGGTGGTCACCGCCATCACGGTCACGGCCGGCGCTAACCGGGTACCTGACTCAGGTCGCTAGTTGGCTTTGCGGGAAGCGACAAACACCGGGATCTCTCGCACGGTCTTGGTCTGATACTCGGCATAGGGCGGGTAGGCGGCCACCGCGCGATCCCACCAGGTCGCTCTCTCGTCGCCGCTCAACTGCCGAACGACCACATCGAGGGGCTCTGGTCCGTCCTGGACCGTCACGACCTCTGGGTCCGCGATCAGGTTGTAGTACCAGACCGGATGAGCCGGAGCCCCTCCCTTAGAGGCGACCAAGGCGTACTCCCCATCGTGCTCGACCCTCATGAGGGCGGTCTTGCGGATCTTTCCGCTCTTGTTGCCTCGGGTGGTGACGATGACGATCGGCAATCCCGTGTCCATCAGAGTGTTCGCTCGCTGGCCTCCGGAGCTCTCGTACTCGGCAACCTGGTTCCTGACCCACTCAGCTGGGCTCGGCTCGTATTCTCCTTCGAGGGGCACAGAGCCACTATAGACAGCGGGAGCGGCTATCAACCCGGCCACCGAGCGCCGTAACGAAAGCGTCGTCATGGGTCAGAGCCCGCCCGCGGCCAAAGGCCGGATCTGACCCCCGTGAACGATTGCGGCAACGCGGCCACCTCAGCAGCGAGGCCGGAGCTTGAAGCTCAAGTGATCGTCGCCGCGTAGTCGGGGACGTAGCGGTAGCGATCGCGAGGTGGCCGCCGGTAGTTGCCCACTGGCGCCCGCGCGGCCAGCTTCAGCTTGGGCGGCTTGCGGTCCTCGTAGGGGATCGTCGACAGGAGATGGGCGATGCAGTTGAGCCGGGCCCGCTTCTTGTCGTCGGCCTCGACCTCGTACCACGGCGAGTCCGGCAGATCGCAATGGGCGAACATCTCGTCCTTGGCCTTGGAGTACTCGACCCAGCGATTGCGGCCCTCCAAGTCCATGTCGCTCAGCTTCCACCGTTTGAGAGGGTCGTTGAGGCGCTCCTTGAACCTCCGCTCCTGCTGCTCATCGCTCACCGAGAACCAGTACTTGACCAAGATGATGCCTTCGTCGATAAGCATCCGTTCGAAAGCCGGGCACTGCCGGAGAAAGCGGTGGAATTCCTCGTCGGTGCAGAACCCCATGACTCGCTCGACCCCGGCCCTGTTGTACCAACTGCGGTCGAACAGGACGATCTCCCCTCCGGCGGGGAGGTGGGCAATGTAGCGCTGGAAGTACCACTCGGTCTTCTCCCGGTCGCTCGGGGCAGGCAGAGCGGCAACCCGGCACCAGCGAGGGTTGAGGTGTTCGGTGATCCGCTTGATCACTCCCCCCTTCCCCGCTGCGTCGCGGCCCTCCACGACGATGACCACCCGCTTGCCTTCCTCGCGGACCCACTGCTGCATGCTCACCAACTGCTCCTGGAGCCGGAGGAGGGCCTTGTCGTAGATGTCGTTGTCAGCCATGGCCCCATCCTGCCCCGACGCGGCCACCCTTGCCGCGCTCATCCCCCGCGACCGGCTTCACTCCCCTTCGGTGAGGGGCTGGGTGGACGGCGGATGACCAGGATCGAACCGCCCGTCTATCGCCTTGCTGTCAAGCTCTAAGTGGATCGGCTCAGCTCGAGACGGTCACCCCAGCGGGCCGAACGGGCGCGCTTGTAGACCTCTCCGTCGCGCCGGCTGACGACCCGCTCGTTGAGGCCGCCTGCCTCGCACAGCCGCAGCCGCACGTGACCTTGGTGCCGGCGTGGCGAGCGCACCAACCGAGCCACAGGTGCAGAGGGCCGGCTCGGCGACACGGCCAGATACGAGTACTTCTCGTCCTCGTACCCGAGCCGTGCTCCCTTCAGGTCCCGGTGCAAGCTCGACCGCTCCAGGCGTACAGCGAAGTGGCACCAGTCGGAACCCGTCATGGGGCAGCACTCGTCATGCGGACAGGGAGCGGTCACCCGGGCTCCCCAAGAGATGAGCACGCTCCTTGCGTCTCGCAGCCGCTCGAAGCCTGCGGGGGTCCCTGGCTCGACAAGGACCAGTTCGTCGCGGGTGGCTCCCCACCACCGCTCGAGCGCCGAGCGCTCCCGGTCGTGTCCCAGCTCCCCGAGAACGTACGCGGCGACAACCAGATCGCTCTTGAGAGCAGGCACCTCCGCGGCGTCTCCGAGGGTCCACACAGCATCCACAGACAGGCCGGCCGAACCGCTCCTGGCGAGCCGGACGCCGAGCGCGGCCATTTCCGGCTCGCGCTCGACGAGCTCGGCACGCTCGATCGACGGGAACACGGCCGCTGCCGCCCAAGTGGCGGTTCCCGGACCCGCGCCCAGGTCGAGGAGGCTCGTGGGTGCCCAACCCGGCCGCAGCGAGCCAAGTTCGGCCAGCACCCTTCGCGTCGCCGCGAACGTGGCCGGCACTCGCGTCGCTAGGTAGGCCAGCGCCTCTCCTGAGGCGAAGCCATCCCAGACGCCGGTCGTGTCTCCGAATCGGTATCGATCCGACAGCATCGAAGCCGGACCTCGCAGGTCGCGGCGGCGAAGCTCGCCCAACTCGCGCTCGATCGCTGCCTCGAACCTGGAGCGCACGTCGCCGATGCCAGGCTCTTGGCTCAAGAGCGCACTCCGCTGACCGGTCTTCCGTCCTCCAGGTACTGGCACTTGCGGGCGCCGATGGCGGCACGGACCCGACGGCGAAGCGGCCCGCTCAGAAGCTCGAGCGCCTCGGCCACCGGCACGAAACGGTACTCGGCGATCTCCTCTGCCTGCACCTCGACGCGTCGCAGCTTCTCGGCATCGAGCACACCGCAGTCGAACAGGAAGCGCATGCCACCCGGCCGGCCCTCGCGAGGCCTGAGGAAGTCGACGCACGCGAGCCACGCTGTGTCGATCTCGACCCCGCTCTCTTCGCGCGCCTCGCGTCGGCAGGCCTCCCACGGTGTCTCTCCATCGACTTCTATCTGCCCACCAGGGATCGTCCAAGCCGCTTTGTAAGTGGGCTTCAAGACGAGCAACCGGCCGGCCGCGTCAAAGATGAGAGCGCCGGCCGCTGCCGGAATACGCGGGATCTCGTATGACGCCGCTTCCACGTGACGATGATGGCCGGTCAAACCGCTGTCACGGCCTCGCCGTGGTCCACCGGGATCGCCTCGAGGACCCGATACGCCCACGTACCGATGAGGATCCACCCGGGAGTGGCACTCCTGCCATGGACAGACTCTAGAGGCCAATCGCGGCGGCCCTCCTAGGCGCCTCTCGCCAGCCGCGCTCGATCGCCTCGCTCGTTGACGCCAAGAAGGCGGTGACGCAAAGTGCCGGCACCGACTAGGAAGGTGGCATGCCCGGACAGGAGGTCTCTTTGAGCGCCCGCGAGGCACGAAGACTCGCTCTCGCCGCGCAGGCACTGCTCGGGCCGCGCGCGGGTGGAGGACCCACGGGGATGCTCGGTCGCCTCCGGGCCGTGCAGCTCGACACGATCTCGGTTCTCGCCCGCTCCCACGAGCTGGTCGCATTTGCCCGCCTCGGGCCCATCGGGCGACCGCGGATCGAGGGGGCCTATTGGGGACCGTCGAGCGCGACCTTCGAGTACTGGTCGCACGCCGCCTGCATCCTGCCGCTCGAGGACTGGCCCGCGTACGGTTTCAAACGCCGGGCCAGTGTCCAGCGCGGGCGCCGGTGGCACCGCCTGCAGGACGCGGACAGGAGCTGCGCTTACGTACGCGACCGTATCCGGGCCGAGGGACCGCTTTCGGCTCGAGACCTCGGCGGTGCCAAGAAGGGCGGCCCCTGGTGGGACTGGACCGAGACCAAGATCGCGGCCGAATGGCTCCTCGACATCGGCGAGCTCGTCTGTCGTCAGCGCAAGGGGTTCCAGCGCATCTACGACCTTGCCGAGCGCGCGCTCCCCACGCACCTTCTCGAGGTCGAGCTCGAGGACAAGGCCTGCTATCTCCGGCTCGTCAAGGCTGCCGCCGCTGCCTTGGGAGTGGCGACGACGACCGATCTCGCCGCCTACCACGGGCTCACGCGTCAGCAGGTCGAACAGGTGGTCGCAGACACGGGCCTGCTCCCGGCCAAGGTCGAAGGATGGGACCAGCCCGCCTTCACCTCGGAGGTGGCGCTCGGAGCGCTCCAGCGCCGGATGAGAGGCCGCGCGGTGCTGGTCTCACCCTTCGACTCCCTCACGTGGTACCGGGAGAGGACCGAGCGCGTGTTCGGCTTCCGGCACCGTCTCGAGGCCTATGTCCCCCGCTCCAAGCGGGTGCACGGGTACTTCTCGATGCCGGTCCTCGGCGGCGACCGGCTCGTCGGGCTCGTGGACCCGGGTCGCCTTGGAAGGACCCTCGTCGCCAAGCATGTCTCTCTCGACACCAAGGATGCCGCCGGTCATGCCGCCGCGGCACTGGTCCAAGCCGCCACTTGGGTCGCAAGTGACAACATCGTCGTCGAGCGCGTGACGCCGCCGGAACGAACCTCGGAGCTGCGCGGGCTCCTCGTCGCTGCTCAGAGCTGAGCGAGCAGGTCTTCGGCGGGGATCGAGCCTGGGGCGATCCCGTCTGCGGCCATCCGGTTCGCCGTGGTCCGGAGCAACTCGTTGACCGGCGTCGCTATCTTGTGCAGGCGGCCGAGAAGCACGATCTCACCGTTCAGCCAGTCGGCCTCGATGTTGCCCGTCCGGCGGGCGAGGCTCTGCCACGAGGAGCCACCGGACCGCTCACGACCGCCGACCGGTCGCAGAGGGCCGAGAGTCTCGCGGCGCTCGGCATCCTCGGCGGCGTCGGCAACCTCGATCCCGGCCACTGCGAAACACCGGGCGGCTTCATCCCGGGCAAGCCGCCACAGCTCCCCCGCCGCCGCGTCCTCCGAGCTCGTGCCGCAGGCGGCCTCGATCGAGTTCCCGAGGTTGGAGAGCAGTTTCAGGTACTTGCGGGCCATCACCTTCGCGTCGGGGACCGAATCGAAACTGCTCTCGTTCAGGTCCGCAGCCACTCGCTCACTCACGTCGTCGGCGCCAACGGGGTATCGCCCGACATCGAGGAGCCCCGTGAGCGGGGAGACCGGGATCTCGACGACTCCCGGCTCGAGATGGGTCGCGGGCAGGATCACGCACATCGCCTGGACGTTCGGGAAACGTCGCAGCGCGAGGCGCTCGTTCTCCACCCCGTTCTGTGCGCAGACCACCGGGGTGCTCGGCGGTGCGCAAGCAGCGAGCTGGATGAGCAGCGGCTCGCTGTGCTGGGTCTTTGTCGCCAGGACGGCGATGTCGCCCTCGCCGAAGCCGGCCTCGGCTGGGCTCGAGACCGCCGCAATCGGGAGCGTGAGGGTGCGATCGGGGTCGCGCAGCTCGAGACCCCGCCTCGCGAGCGCTGCCTGGTGGGCACCCCTCGCGACCAGGACGACATCGTGGCCATGCTCGAAGAGGCGCCCGCCGATGGCACAGCCGACCGCTCCGGCGCCCAGGATCACATACCGCATGGACCGAGCTTCGCAGATCGCAGCGGCGCTCACCGCGCCGTGTCGAGGATCACCGTCACCGGACCTTCGTTGGCGAGCTCGACGAGCATGTCCGCACCGAAACAGCCCGTCGCCACCCGGGCCCCGAGGATGCGCAGATGCTCGACGACGCGATCCACGAGCGGCTCTGCGATCTCGCCCGGGGCTGCGGCCACAAAAGAGGGCCGTCGCCCTTTGGACGCGTCGGCGTACAGGGTGAACTGGCTGATCACGAGCAGCCCACCTCCGACGTCGGCCACGGAGCGGTTCATGCGCCCGTCCGCGTCGCGCATGACCCGCAACGTCCAGAGCTTGGAGGCCATAGCGAGCGCCTCCTCCTCGCGATCGCCATTGGTCACCCCGAGCAGCACAACGAGGCCGGGCCCGTCGAGCGACCCGACGATCTCCCCGTCGACGCTCACTCGGGCCCACGCGGCCCTCTGCACGACCGCCCGCACCTCAAGCTCCGCCAGGGACCTCGACAAACGGCTCGCTGTGCGCGATCAGCTCGATCAACCGCTGAGCCATGACCACAGCTCTCAGGTCAGCTCGGCCCGGGCCTGGTCGAAGGCCGTCGTCGCGCGCTCGAGATCGTCGCGTGTGTGCGCGGCGGACAGCTGCGCGCGGATTCGCGCCTTGCCGATCGGGACCACCGGGTAGCTGAACCCGACGACATAGACACCTCGGTGCAAGAGCAGGTCGGCCATACGCGCCGCTCGCGCTGCGTCGCCGAACATCACGGGGACGATCGGGTGATCGCCCGGGAGGACGTCGAAACCGAGGCCGGTCATCCGCTCCCGGAACCAGAGCGTGTTCTCCTTCAGCCTTGCACGCAGACCGTCGCTCTCGGCCAACAGCTCGAGCACCACGAGCGAGGCGGCCGCGATCGCCGGGGCGAGCGAGTTGGAGAACAGGTACGGCCGAGAACGCTGCCGCAGGAGGTCGATGATCTCCTTGCGACCACTCACGTACCCGCCACTCGCGCCGCCAAGCGCCTTGCCGAGCGTGCCGGTGACGATGTCGACCCGGTCTGCAACCTCGTGCAGCTCGGGCGTCCCGCGTCCGTGTTCGCCGACGAACCCGACTGCGTGCGAGTCGTCGACCATCACCATGGCGTCGTAGCGCTCTGCCAGCTCGCAGATCTCCCGCAAAGGTGCCACGTAGCCGTCCATCGAGAACACGCCATCTGTCGCTATGAGCTTGCGCCGCGCGTCGGAGGCCTGTTGCAGGTTCTCCTCGAGGTGCGCCATATCCCGGTTGTGATACCGGTAGCGCCGCGCGGCACACAGCCGGATGCCGTCGATGATGGACGCGTGGTTCAGCTCGTCGCTGATGACGGCGTCGTCCTTGCCGAGCAGCGTCTCGAACAGACCCCCGTTCGCGTCGAAGCACGACGAGTACAAGATGGAGTCCTCGGTCCGAAGAAAGCCGGAGAGCCTTCGCTCGAGCTCTTTGTGTATCTCCTGTGTGCCGCAGATGAAACGCACGCTCGCCATGCCGTAGCCCCAGCGATCGAGCGCCTCCTTGGCGGCAGCAACGACACGAGGGTCGTCGGCGAGGCCGAGGTAGTTGTTCGCGCAGAGATTGAGGACCTCGCCGCCGTCTGACACCTGGACCGTGGCCTGTTGCGGGGTGACGATCACCCGCTCGGCCTTGAACAGCCCCTGCGCCCGGATCTCCTCGAGCTGGGCGCTGAGCTCGTCGCGGACCTGCGTGAACATGGCGAACCTCCGATCAGGCTTCGGACCAGGTGAGCACGACCTTGCCGCAACGGCCGCTGCGCGCGGTCTCGAAGGCCTCTTCGTAATCGGCCGCGGCATATCGGTGCGTGATCACCGGGGAGATGTCGACGCCCGACTGGACCAGCACGGACATCCAGTACCACGTCTCGAACATCTGCCTGCCATAGATGCCCTTGATCGTGATCATGTTCATGACAAGGTGCGACCAGTCGATCGAGAAGTCCTCGTTCGGGAGACCCAGCATGGCGATCTTGCCGCCATGGGCCATGTTGGCGAGCATGTCCTGAAGCGCCGAGGCGCGGCCGGACATCTCGAAACCGACGTCGAATCCTTCACGCATGCCGAGCTGACCCATCGCGTCGGCGACGCTCGTGCGCGATATGTCGACTGCGAGCGTCACGCCAACGCCACGGGCCAGCTCGAGCCGGAAGTCGGAGACGTCGGTGATCACGACGTAGCGCGCGCCAGCGTGGCGGGCGACTATCGCCGCCATGATCCCGATCGGGCCGGCTCCGGTGATGAGCACGTCCTCGCCGAGGACGGGGAAGCTGAGCGCCGTGTGCACCGCGTTGCCGAACGGGTCGAAGATCGCTGCGACATCGAGGTCGATGTCAGCCAAGTGGCGCCACACGTTCGTGGCCGGCAGCGCGATGTACTGCGCGTACGCGCCCGGGAAATTGACCCCGATCCCCTTCGTGCGCGCACATTGGACGCGCCGGCCTGCAATGCAGTTGCGGCACCGCCCGCAGACCAGGTGGCCCTCTCCGCTCACGAGGTCGCCTGTCTCGAGGTCGTCGACGTCAGCTCCGATCTCCACGATCTGCCCGACGAACTCGTGGCCGATGACGAGCGGCACCGGGACATTCGCCTGCGCCCACGCGTCCCATGAGTAGATGTGCAGGTCAGTCCCGCATATTCCGGTGCGCAGGACCTTGATCAGGACGTCGCCCCGTCCGATCGCCGGAACCGGGACTTCCTCGTAACTCAGGCCAGGCTCGGGCCTCGCCTTGACGAGAGCCTTCATCGCTGACCGCTCCTCGTTGCTCTCGGACATCGTGCAACGAACGACCCTAGTGCAGGCCGGCCCACGGGCTGAGCGATCGGTGCGCTGTCGGGAACCTCTGGCGATTCAGGGGAGAATGCAACAGACTGGCGTCATGGCCGAACCGCACTCTGTGGAACCGGCTCCCTCCAGTCCAGCCGTGCACGCTGCTGAGGCCGTGGAACGCGCGAGCGACTCCGACCGCGACCGGGCCGTCAGCCTGCTGCGCGATCACTGCGTGGTCGGGCGGCTCACCCTTGACGAGTTCTCGGAACGAACCGGTTCCGCCCTTGCCGCTCGCACCCGGGGCGAGCTCGACGCGGTGCTCGCCGACCTGCCTGCCGTCCCGCAGCCCTTGACCGAGGTGGCGCGACGACGTGCCCGGCGCTGGATCGTCGCCGTGATGGGCGAGTCGGAGTCCAAAGGAAGATGGAGGCTCGCCAGGCACACGTCGGTTGTCGCCTTGATGGGCGCGTGTCATCTCGATCTCAGCCGGGCCGAGATCGACGGTCCCGATGTCGTGATCACCGCATTGGGCATCATGGGGTCGATCGACATCGTCGCTCCCGAGGGGATCGACGTCGATCTCACGGGCCTTTCCATCATGGGCCGGAAGAGCCTGCGGATGCGGGATGTCCCGGTGTTGCGCGGGTCGCCCAGGATCTTGGTCCGGGCATTTCCCGTCATGGGTGAGGTGACGGTGAGCAGTAGGCCCGCCGCGGCCGATCCCCACTGACACTCCCCGCCGAGCTGGTAGAGAAGAGACGTGTACATCGCAGAGGTTGACAGCGGCTTTGGCGAGGACGAGTGGCGCGAGTTCGTCACGTCCCAGGGCTTCGGCCATCTCGTCGCGGCCGGGAGAGGGCGGGCGGTTCCCGTCGTCGTCCCGACTCAGTTCGTCCTGGACGGCGACGAGGTGATCCTGCATCTCGTGGGCAGGAACCCGATCCTCGAGGCGATCGAGGAGCAGCCCCGGGTCCTGATGAGCGTCGCCGGTGATTGGGCCTTCATCCCCTCGGCATGGAAGGCCATCGGCGACGAGGATCCCCTGCTCGGCATCCCGACGACCTACTACGCCGCCGTCCAGTTGGAAGGCGGTGCGACGGTCGTGTCCGATCCCGGCGAGGTCGCCGCCATCCTGCACCGCCAGCTGGCAGCGACCCAACCGGAGCTCGAGATCGCCGATCCGCTCGATGCTCACGAGGCACAACTGCGCACCATAAGGGGAGTTCGTATCGCCATCGCGCAAGTCCGGGCGAAGTTCAAGTACGGCGGCAACCTCGACGTGGAGCACCGCGAGGCGGTCATAGCGGAGCTCGAGCGACGTGGCAGGCCGGGCGACCTCGCGGCAGCCCGCCACACCAGGCGCCGCATCGACGGTTCGGGCTAGGCGCTCCGCGCCACGACGGCACGCTCCCCCGCCCCGAAGAGGCGATCCGCCGACGGTGCGGTTCAGGCCTCGCCGAGAAGCTTCGAGAGCGCGAGCCGCGCGTCCGCGCTCTCAGCCGCCAGCTGCGCGAGGTACTGAGCCAGCAATTGGGTCCATTCGGCGACGCTGATCTCCTGGCGGCTGATCACCACGCCCCGCACCTCGCGGGCCACAGTTGCCACCAGGCCCCCATGTCTGGTGACAAGCTCCAGGGTGCGGTCACCGAGGCGGATCCGGATCGATGTCGCGCGTCCCTCTCGCCCGGCCATTCGGTCCTTCATCGTCCGTTCGCGGTCCACCTCGACCATGCCGACCGGCAGGAGATCCGACACCGTCGCCGACAACACGCGGTGATATGCGTCCAGATCGGCAGTGTCGGCGCGGATCGCCGCGGCGACGAGATCGACGACAGCCGTGTCACCGCCAAGCTCGACGGGAAGCTCACCGGTGCCCTCTCGGCTACCGCCGTCGGCGCCTCCCGCGCCGGGGACGATCTCGGAGCTCACCGGTCGGTCAGGGGAAGGACCATCTGCGGCTTGGCAATAATGTGGTCAGCGCGCAGCGGCCGGACGGCGGTGCCGATGGCGAAGAACTCGGTCGTGTGGCCACCCCACTTGTGCGCGAGCGACAACAGCTGGACTCCGACGATTCCTTCGGCCTTCAGCTGCTCGGCCTCGGCCTGCATCCGGCTCATCGCCAGCTCCCGGGCGTCGTAAAGGGCTTCGGTGAACTTGGGTATCTCGACGTTTCGCCCGACGTTGCCCATGGCCTTCAAGGCTCCCTGGTGGGCGATGTGGTACACGCAGCTGCCCATCACCATGCCGAGCGGCGCGTAACCCGCCTGGATGAGAGTCCAGAAGTCTTGACCCGAGAGGTCGGACGTGAAGGGCTTGTTCTCGTCGTTGCGCCAGTTGCCCTTGACGTCGGACTTGACGGCGGTGCCGACCGCGATGAACTCGGCGAGGTCGTTGCCGAACTCCTTGAACTCGATCTCGAGGCGAACCCCTACGATGCCGTCCGCGCCGAGGGCGTCGGCCTCGGCTTCCATGCGGGACATGGCCAATTCGCGGGCGTGGTACATGGCCTGGGACAGCGTGTCGAGCTCCATGTTCTGGCTCCACCGGCCGATCTGGAGGCCGACGTGATAGATGCTCGAGCCGAGCACGAGGCCAAGCGGGCGGAAACCTGCCTCCCGCACGAGGAGGAACTCGTTCACACTCAGGTCGGAGGTGAACAGTCCACCCGGCTCTCCCGGCCGCATCTCGGCCAGGCGCCGCATCGCGTCTTCGGGAATTCCCAACTCGTTGGCTTCGATGGTCATCGTTTACTCCCTCGTGGGTTCAAGAGCGGCAAGATCGTGAGACTCTTGGTGGGCGCGGCGCCCTCGGTGTGGAACCGGACGACGGCGTCGCCTGTCAACCTGGACTCAGCGACGTGGTCGGTGTGGTTCTCACCCACCTCCTGGGCGTGGATGCTGAGCTGCATAGTGCTTGTGATCGCCCCTTCGGCGCCGATCGCGACGACGCGCCGGGCGAGCTGGGTCCTTGCGTCGGCACGCACATGGTTCACGAGCTCGGTGTAGCCCGAGACCTCTGTGTTGTAGGTCCACGCGGCGGCTTGTCTCCTGGTCGCCCAGTCGTCGTGACGGATCGCCACCGAGATCCCGACCACGACCGAAGCAGGCATCCAGCCGCCGTGCACCAGCTTGGCGAAATCCTGGCCCGTCAAAGTCGTCGAGAACAACCGGGCCGGCCGTTGCCCGCCGGCGGCCCGGATGGCGGTGCCGAGCGCCACGAACTCGCGGTTGCCCTGGCCGAGATGCCGCTGCTCCAAACCCACGCCGACGACCCCGTCGCCGCCAAGCGATTGACACTCGAGCAGCATGCGATACAAAGCCGTGTCGAAGCCGTGGTACAGCGCGTCGACATAAGGGGCGTAGCCGAGCAATCCGCCAGCCTGCCCGCTCGTCACCGTGCTGCTCACCCCGCCGTAGCCGCCGAACAACGCGCCGCCAGCCAATCCGTACCCGCCGTAGCCGCAACCCGCCCAGCCCGTGAACCCGATCGTCTCGACGATGCAGCCCATCACCTCGCCGGCCACCGAGAAGCCACACGCCTCGACACCCACGTGGCCCGGCACCGAGAGCAGGCTGCTTCGAACGGCCGAGGAGCGGCCCCGCTCCATCCTGGCCAATGCGGCGGGCGGAAGGCCCTGCCCGTCCCAGTCAGTAGTCATCGAGATTGCACCTCCAGACCGCACCGCCGAGCGGACCCTACCACCGCGTCGGAACCGATCAGCCTCCGCCGCGGCAGGCGCCGGCGGCTGAGGAACGGCGTCGAGCGCCTTCGTCCTCCACCTTTCTCCTCTTCTCAGTCGACCTGACTGGCCCGCAATGCGTGTCAGCTGTGGACGAGTCTGGGATCCATCTGGGGATGGAAGGGGGAAAAGTGGAAAGTTCTGTGCACTTCTCGTGGATTTCGCGAATACCGCTTGACGCAATCGTGCTGGGGGAGCAAGCTTTCATTCAACCGAAAGCGGTTCGGTTGAGCGCCTAAGGCGAGGGAAGCCCGCAGGGGTGTCCGGAGCATTTGGTGTGAGGCCATTCCGCCAGAGGAGAGGTGGACGGACCTCCGCCCTAAGGCAAGCCTCTCGGGGCAAGCACGAAGGCTCAGGCGCCGGCAGGGCCGCAAGGTTCCCGGTCGTCAGACAGGAGGGCGAGCCGCCCAGGGGATGACCCCGGGAAGTACGGAGGCGCAAGCTGACCGGCTACCCGGGGTCCCTCCGCGTCCGGGCTCGAGCCACTCAGGCCGGAGGACGGTCGCGGAAACGAGGCTGCAGCCCTTGTGCCGACCGAGCCCATCGGCTGACGGCACCGGCCTGGTGCTGCGGCAACTGCCCGGCCCGTTGAGCCCGTGCGCGACATCCACGGTGGTGTCCCGGGTTGAGCAGGCGCCCGTCGCTCGGACGGCGGCGTACCGACACCGTGCTCGACTCCCCCATCGGCTGGCAACTCTGGCTCTCGCTCCCGGTACCGGTATCTCTGGTCTTCCAGACCGAATGGGCAGCAAGTGGACCGCGAGACCTCAGCCGGAATGTCGGCTCCTGACAAGGTACCCTGGGCGACCCTCCCCCTTCACCCAGACAATCCCACCGGTGCCTTGGAGGCTTACGGTGGCACTACGGTTGTCGCCACCATGGGGGAGTCGTGAAGCCAATACCCGTCGTCTTCCATCTTGGATCGCTCCAGATCCACACATACGGAATCGGACTCGCGCTCACGTTCTGGTTCGGGTACCGCTACTTCGCCAAGCGGCTTCGCGACCATGGGTACCCCGATGCCTGGTTCGGGCGCACCTTCATCTGGATCGTAGTTGCGTCCATCATCGGCGCCCGAGTCGTGCACGTGGTCGCGAACCTGCGCGGGGCTCAGGGCTACGCCCAGAATCCCGGGGACGTCTTCGCGATCTGGCATGGAGGCCTGTCGAGCTTCGGAGGACTGCTCGGCGGTGTGCCCACCGGACTGATCTGCGCGCGGCGCTGGTGCCCTCAACTCCGCCTGAGCGTGGCTCTCGACCTGGTTGCGCCAGTCCTGGTCATCGCGTGGACAGTCGGCCGGCTGCTCGGGCCGCAGCTCATGTACCAGGGTGGAGGGAATCTAACCCATGCCTGGTACGGCATGGCCTACGCGGGCCAGGCCGGAAAGCGCGTGCCAGTGCCGATTTTCCAGGCTGCCGAGGACTCGGTCGTCTACGTCATCGCGCTTTGGGTCGAACGAATGATTGCTCGCAGGCGCGGGCCGATCGGCATCGTGGCGACAACAGCCGTCACGCTTTACGGTGCCGCTCGGTTCAACGACGAGTACGTCCTTCTCCCGCACAAAACGGGCGGCGACATCGCTGTCCTGATCGCATCCCTCGCCTTCGTGGGCGTCGGCGCCGCCCTTGCGGGCTGGCTCCTGTGGCAGGACCGGGGTCTCGCCCACGACAACGTCACCGATCCCTGGCGGGCACCAGCGACAGAAGATGCGTCCGCCACGTCCAAAGGGGATGACACCGAAACAGCTGTCCCGGCGCCCGCCGACGAAGCCGGCGACGGCGAGCGGGACGACCTGACACCGACTGTCGGTCCGGTCGATTGAAAGCCCGTGGAAGCTACGCGACAGCCTCGGGTGCTCACACGGCGCACGCGCCCTCAGAGGCGAAGGTTATGACCGGCGCCGACTTCGGGCTCATGTTCAACCTACCGCCCGAGATCACCCTCGCTCGAGTTGCCCGCCGAGGACTCCGTTCGTAAGCGTTGTCCTCGGCGGCATGGTCTTCAGCATCCTCCATCAGCTGCCAATGGAGCCTTCTCGCCGACAACGGTTTCCGGGCCTATGACCGTTGCCCTCATGCTGGCTAACTACGCCAGCGGAACGCCCCAGTGGGGCCACAGCGGGGCTGGTGCCTTGTTGCCGACGACCGTGGCGCCCCTGACGCCGAGCGGCGCCAGCGGAACGCCCCAGTGGGGCCACAGCGGGGCTGGTGCCTTGTTGCCGACGACCGTGGCGCCCCTGACGCCCGGCACCCTGGCCCCCTGACGGCTGTTCGAAGTCGTCAGAGATACCAGGACGACCCGGGCGGAGCCGACCCTCGCGGAATGGGACGCGGCCATCGCACCCTTGGGCACTGCGGCCGCTGCGAACGGCGAGATGGCCATCGAAGCCACTAGGACGGCCGCGACACCGGCTGCGACCTTCAAACGAACCTCGAACCTTGTTCCAGCTGTCTTCCTCGACTGCATTTCCGGGCCTTCTCTCATATAGGAAGTGTCGACGCTCTCTGTGTCAGAGTCTAGCACTCTGTGCGGTCATTTGACCACTCTCTGCGTTCTAGCTCAGCCGCGGCAGAACGTCGACTCTTGCTGCATGCGAGCCAGCCGGCTCCGCAGCGGCGAACAGGCCGCTTCTCTAGAAGTCCTGGGCGAGGGCGGCCGTCGCGTTGGGGGCTTGTGACGCGTCAGGAAGCTGGTTGGACCCGTACTGCCAGGCGATCACGTTTGCCACGTTGTTGGAGTTGACCCAGTTCGCCATCTGCTGCACGAAATATGCGTTGTCGCCGCCACCGAACATGCCGTTCCCCGACCATCCAAGGCCCCACTCCGGGATGGCCAAGCGCTTGCCGTGCGCGGCCCCGAAGCTCGCGAGCCAGTCGAGCCCGTAGCTCTGCGTGAGCATGCGGTGCCACTCGGCAACGGCGCCCGGGTACGAGCCCCACTCGGTGTCGTAAACGTCGAGCCCGACGATGGCGACATAGGCGTCACCCGGGTAGTAGTTGGCGAGGTCTCCGACGCCCAAGTCGCTCCGGGTCGGGTTCCACTCGAACTTGAAATTCGCACCGGGAACCGACCGCATCGAGTCGACGATCTGGCGCCAGTACGCAACAAAGGAGGCCGCGTGGCCCTTCGCCGCCCAGGGGAACCAACCGCCGTTGAATTCCCAGCCGAGGCGGATGATTGACGACCCTTGGCCGCCGGCCACCAGAGCCGCCGACAGCGTCTCAAAGTACTGGTTGTACGCTCCGGTCGCTCCGACGTCCAGGCTCGCGCCGGAGTTCGGAAGCATCGGGACGCCCCAGATCATCTGGTAGCCCGTGCCCTGCCACTGCGAGAGGAACCACGACGGATCGCTGATCGTCGCCCACGACGTACCATCAAGGAAGTCCATCGCGTAGCGGACTTGGTGACCGACCAGCGTGTTCGTTCTCGTGATCAACGAAGCCGAAGCCGGACCTGCGTAGACGCCGAGCACCGATGCGGCCTTCGATTGGCTCGGCGGCGGCAGGGTCGTCGATGTGGTCGTCGTCGAAGTGGTGGTCGTCGCCGGCAGGGTCGTCGAAGTGGTGTCAGTCGGCGGTGCGGTCGTCGAGGCGGTGTTAGTCGGCGGTGCGGTCGTCGAAGTGGTGGTCGTCGCCGGCAGGGTCGTCAAAGTGGTGTCAGTCGGCGGTGCGGTCGTCGAGG
>PLIM01000119.1 GCA_003139355.1 Acidimicrobiaceae bacterium
CAACTGTTCAAATGTGCCACCTAATGCGAATCCAACAGGCTCGCTACTCGGCAGCATCCGCCAGAACGGCCTACAACGGGCCAGGACACCTGGGGGACCGGGACCTCGGCCGGAACCCTAACCGCCCGAGTCGCGGATCTTGGAGGAGTCTTGTCTGCGTTGATTCTCGATCATTGCCTTGAGGCGAGCCATATTGCCGCGCCAGAGTCGCGCCAGAATGGGATGTGCCAACCGCTCCCCTAGGGGCCCGCCGAGCCACCAGGGGAAAGTCAACTGGTCGTCCAAGGAGAAGTGTGTCTCATCTCCGGTCAGGGCGCGCAGCGTAAACCGCCCGCTTCCTTTGACGACACCCCTATGGCGGACGCCCATTGCCTCACATGGCTTCCACTCTGTGATTGACATCGCGTCGGTTAGGCGAACTGGACCAACCTTCGTGACGCAAACGAACTCGGTTCCAGCTCCGGTTCGCTCTGCCGTTGTGAAGCGGATCGACTCGGCGTCCTTCATCCACAGGACATGTGACTCGATGTTCTCCAGTGCCGCCCACGCCTCGCTGCTCGATGCGTCGATTCGTGCTGAGACCGAAATCCCGATGTTCATGGCCTCACCACGTTCCGTCGGTGATATGCCTCGAGCCGTTTTCGAAGGTCAGTGAGCTGCACTCGAGGCCAGGGTCGAAGCGAAGATCTGCCATGCCAGCAAGCTCTTGGCGACGAGGGACAAGGTGACGTAGGCCCTTTCTCCAACTAGGTAGTTGCTCCACCTCCCCACCTTCTTGTACTGCAACCACTGGTTGATCGCAAAGCAGTTGAAGAAGACGAAGAGCGAGAAGAAGATTCCGTAGACGAACCCCGGGGCGTGCTGGTTTGCACCGGGTCCGGCCAGGTAGACCGCGATGGCGATCCACGGGACGATCCCGGCGATACAGCCGATCCAGAACGGGCCGAGTCCCGCTCCTGGGGCCTCATAACGCTCCTGCATCCAGCCAAAACCGATCATGGAGGCGTTCACGCCGACCAAGGCCACCAGGGCCGCGATGTCGTTGATGCCGACCAGCATGGCGATCAGCACGATCATGATCGAGGCGCTCAGCGAATACTCGAGCCAGCGGTAGGGGTTGCGGGACTTCAGGAGCTGGGCCTTGTAGGACTCCCAGCGTGGGCCGGCCACGCTGAAGTGCGCCAGAGCCGAGAGGGCGAAGAAGGCCGCTATCGCCCAGGCGAAGCTGAGGTTGAACAGGGTGACAGTTTGGCGGCCAACGTTGGGTCCAGGAGGGCCCGTCATGTAAATGGCCCGCACGGGAAGCGAGAAGCTGTTGGCCAACACCACGATGACCACCGCCTGGGCCAAGTGGAGGCACCCTGCGGCAAGGTTGTAGGGACGGAGCTTTGCGAGTGGTGAGGAGCCTTCAATCACGTTGTCATCGTAGGTGCTGGGGTCGGCCGGCGAGCGGGGTGCCACGAGAACACTGTGCAGGCCAAGAGGTTGTGGTCCGTCATTCCCGTTCCGAGCTCGCAAGGGCCGGCAGCCAGGTTTCGGTTGCCGGCCCAATTGAGGTCTGTGCTGAATCAGTGGGTGACTAGCGGTGGGTCTGGACCGCGACTGTGAGGGTCTTGCCTGCAGCGCTGCCGATGGCGTAGATGACCGTCGTTGTGCCGGCCTTGAAGTTGAACGACGCGGGGCCGATCACAGTCGTGGTCTTGCCTGTCACGTCCACGCTCACCGAAACGTCGCTGGCCGGGACCACGAGGGTCGCCTGGTTGGGGTTCGTGAGGTCGGTGATTACCTTGGAGGTCCTGGCGTAGACGTCGGACCCCGGCCGCCTCGGCCAGGTGGCGGACGATCACCCGGGCATCGCCCATGGGGACCGGCGTGGTCGGGTTGGCGAAGACCGACAGGGTCGGTGAACCCGAGGCCGTAAGGTTGGCCACGATGCTGGTGTTCTCGCCTGCTGGCCAACACGAAGAGGGGCCGGCTTCGGGTCCACCCTTCTTCTCCACCTCGCATGGTGGCAGCCAGGTTGACCGATCGAAGATGCTCTCCGCTGTAGGACACAGGCGACTAATGGGAGCGGCTTACCGCGAGGAGTCCTCGCTCTCGAGTCCTCGAACAGGACTGCCATCGCCTCTGGTAGGTGAGCATCCACCCCCTGCACCCTCAGGCCGACAGAGACTGGCGCCGGACGGTTCGGCCCACCGCTGGGCAGCGCGCTGAGCTCCACGGCCCGAGCAAAAGGATCAGTCGGGGGAGCCAGCATGAGCCGGGGCGCTGGGACACCGGCGAAATCCGCATCCCAATCCTGGTGGACTAGGACCGCGGACCGACACAGGGCGAGGATCGCGTATGCCATCGTGCGGTCGATGGCGTCGGCCATGATAAGAGCGTCCGCTTTCGGGACGCCGAGCGGAACGAGGGAGGCGGCTCGCTCAGCAGGGTTGAGGGAGAGTTGCGCGTCCATCCACTGTTCACCCTCGCTCGCCATCTGCCAGATCCTTGCAGGGGATGCCAGACGAAAACAGGATCCACGGTACCCGCCGCGTCTGTCACCCAACTCGCGACGAGATCCGGCCGAAGGCTCACGGCACGTAGCACGAGGATGCCGCCCCAGTCGTGGTCGACGAGGTGGACTGCTTCGTCGTGACCTTCGAGCTCGGTGATCAGCCAATCGGCGTAGCTCTCCATGGTCAGCTCATAGCCCTCCGGCATGAGGCAGCCAAAGTCCGGCATGCAGAGCGCGACGTGGTTGTCAGTCGAAAGGTGATCTCTCAAATGGGCCCAGACCCTTTGTGTCTCGGGGACTCCGTGGACGAACAGGCCTTGCACTTGGCGAAGGCTACGGCACGCGCCTCGTGAATCTCGCCGTAGCCCGATGACTTGATCTGGCGAGGATCTGGGAGACCTCCTGTGCCCGCAGTGGCCGTGCGACCCGTCGCGCCGACGCCGGGCACGAGAACGCCAACGGGATCTGAGCCGAGGCGGCCGAAACGCTCGTCCTTCCTTGAGCTGGTTGGCGGTTGGTAGGGACGCTCAGGCCCCAGCGGCGTGGAACCCGCCGTCAACGTGGATGATCTCCCCGGTCGTTCGCGGGAACCAGTCCGACAGAAGAGCCACGCAGGCCCGTGCGACTGCCCCGGAGTCCCGAACGTCCCATCCGAGCGGGGCACGCGCGTCCCACACGCTCTCGAAGCGCTCGAAACCGGGTATCGACCTCGCTGCCACCGTGCTGATCGGGCCCGCTGCGACGAGGTTGACCCGGATGCCATTCGGTCCCAGGTCGCGGGCGAGGTAGCGGGCGAGCGACTCCAGTGCCGCCTTCGCGACGCCCATCCAGTCGTAGCCGGGCCAGGCCACCGTGGCGTCGAAGTCAAAGCCGACGATCGACCCCCCGCCCGCCGCCCGGCTCAGGAGGGGAGCAAACGCCGCAGCGAGGACCTTAAGCGAGTAGGCCGATACCTCGACCGCCGTCGCGACGTCCTTCCAGCCCGCCACCAGGACGCCGTTGCCCAGGCAGCTCTCAGGAGCAAAGCCGATGGCGTGGACAACGCCGTCCAGTCCGCCCCATCGGTTCCCGAGCTCGAGGGCCACCTGGTCCGCCTGTTCCTCCATCGTGACGTCGAGCTCGTAGACCTCCACCGGTGTTGGAAGCTTGCGGGCAGCCCGGGTTGTGAGCGACATGCCTCGACCGAAGCCGGTGAGCGCCACCTCGGCTCCCTCCTCCTGGGCCAGGCGCGCCGCGCCAAAGGCGAGAGAGTCGTCAGTCAGCACCCCGGTGACGAGAATGCGCTTGCCTTCAAGTATCCCCACGGGCCCACCGTAGCCTCGGTTTGTCGGTCCGCCCCTCGAGGCTAGGTGAGCGACCTGGTGGTGAGGCTGCGGTACAGCGCCGAGGTCTCGGGATGGATGCCGAGCAGCGGGTCGCCCTCGAGCTCGAGTGCAAGTGCCAGGCTGCGCAGCGCAGCGTCCACGCCACCCCGATTGCCGAGGGCGTCCGCCGCCCGCATCAGCAGGCGGTAGAGCCGCTCGTCCCAGGGCGAGACGAGCAGTCCCTGAAGCGCTGCCCAGTGGGCGAGGCCGGCTTCAGCGCGACCGAGGGCGTGCTCGCCGAGACGACACGCGACCTCGACCACTGAGGCCTCAACTGCTGCCATGTGGCCCTCGAGCTGGGCCCATTCGCCCCGGTCGAGGCCGTCGAAGGGCCGGCCGCGAACCAGCGCGAGCGCCTTGCGCCAAGAGTCCGCGCCACATCCTTGCGAGGCGAGGTCCCTGAAGCGGTCCCAGTCGGTCTCGGCCTCGACGATCAGGTGACGCCTGCCCTGCTTGCGGAGACGGGGCCGGCCGTCGCCGGCGATGCCGAGTGCCCTTCTCGTTTCGGAGAGCCGGTTCGCGAGCGTCTGGAGCGGGACCCGTCGCTCTGGCCAAAGGGCCGTCGCGAACGCGTCGGTGGTTGCACCTTCTGGGTGCATGGCCAGGAACGCGACGAGCTCGGTCAGCCGCCTGCGGTACCTGAAGGACTCCGGAGCGCCGTTGACCTGGACGTTCCCGAGTACGGCGACCTCGATCGGGGCGGTTCGCGGCGTTGGGGCAAACCTCGTCTCGTGTGCCTGTCCCGCAATCTGGAACCAGGGGTTCCCGTGTGGTGAACCTGGAGCGGACCCTGGCTGCAGACCGGGTTCCGCGAGCTCCTTCGGTTGTGGCGAGATCTCGGGACTGACGGCGATCCCAGCGAGCTCGGAGAGGTCGAGCCCGGCGATTCGGCGCCCATCACCGAAGGAGAGGGTGGGTTGGTCCCTCGCCTCGGAGGCAAGCTCCCACAGGCACAACGCGCCCTTGGCGTTGGCGCAGCACAGGACGCCGACACCGGCGGTCCTCTCACAGAACCGGACCAGCTCACCGAGCAGCGGGTCTGCTGGATCGCTTGCCCATGGCGGAACGATCACACAGATTGACGCCGAGCCCGTCGCGTTCATGGAACGGGCAGTGAGCTCCTCGAGGGCCGCCGCGACGTCCGGAGCGTGCCTGGTGCCCTCGATTCGGGGCATCGAGCGATCGAATGCGACCAGGATAAGGGTCTCGAGATCGGACCACCGCCGGGACCCGAGCTCGACGGCAACATCTGCGATCTTCACACCGACCGCAGGCAAAGGTCCCTTGAGGATCGTGGAGCCAACGGCCACGAGGTCCACAAGAGACCGCCGCCCATGGATCTCGGACAAGGTGACCAGGGCGGCCTTTCGCGCCGCGCTCGTGATCGCCGGTGTGACCGGGAGGGAGGCGATTATGCGCGAGTCGCGCGGCAATGTCCACGAGTTGGCGGCCCGCCCCAGGCTGAACGGCCACTGCGGCGACTCGGACGTTGGCAAGTGAACAGTGACCGAATCGGGATCAAGTTGGAGGACGTCCGCGCTCACAGGTATCCCGAGAGACGCGAGGACCTCCGCGGCGACGCCGAGGGCGAGGCGGCTCCACTCAGTATCTTCGAGATGAGCAGGCAGCCGCGAACGTCCGGTGGCCGGCAGGAGTGCTGGCAAGGCGACGCCTTGAAGACGCTGGCGCCTCTCGATGTTCTCGGCGGGCTCGAGGCCAACGGACCCGCTGGGATTGTGGCCGACGCCATCAAGGGCGACGCGTTCGCCGTCGGAGGCAGCGGGCACGCCGGTGGCGTCCGCCTCCAAACCTGCAAGCGAGGTTAGGGACCAGCGCCTCTGGACCTTGAGGAATCCGCTGAGTGCAAGCACGCTCGTAGGATTCGTCTCCGAGCTGTGCCGCAGGTCTCGCGGGTCGCTGCCCGAGGTGCTCGGAATCGGCGAACTCATTGCGGGCTCCTACTTCAAGACGCACGTGGTCGGCCGTTCGGCCGCGGAGTCAGTCGGGTCGGTTTTCATTCGGACGGGTCCGCGACCGGTACGCGGTGCCCGCCACTTCTCGGTTCGGCTCCCATCATGTCAAAGGGCGGTTCGTGAGGCACAACCAATTGGTGTGTCGGACGCGGTCGGGCGGATTGAGATGATCGGCCGGCGAAGGTTGCGGTCGGCCATATGAGCTATCCGACGACGACTGTCGCCGATGCCGATGCCGACACCGGGAGGCTGTCGATCCCGACGAGCGCGAGCAGGGGAGTGGCAAGTTCGTAGGTCCGCACCGTCGCGACTACGGCAGTGCCGATGACCACAGCCGAGCCGGGATGTCCCCAAGCGGCCATGTACTGTTCCGCGGCCGCTGTCGCGCTTGCAACCTGGAAGGTCGTCAGGCCTGCGTGCAATGACGCAACGGAGAGCTGCGCAGCGCCCACGCGAGCGGCCTGCTCCGCTTCGGTGAGGGCAGTTTCTCGCGCGTTCAATGCGCGACCGCCGTCGACCACGAGGGCCAGCACTGCGATGAGCGCGACGCAGAGCAACGTCACGAACGGCGTCAGCGCTCCGAGCTCGAGCTCGAGCGAGCGGCCGCGCCTGGACAGCTTCGCGCCTTGAGCGGAAGCGGCGACACCTCGAAGCTTCCGCACAGATCCCGGCGTCTCCCGCGCTCTCCGCGCTGTGAAGGAGCCTGTCATCCCACTTCCCGATAGGGCTCGATCCCGGCAGAAGCGTCGCCGGACAGCGTGACAGAACCTGGGAGGCCAGGTATCCCGAGGGTGACGAGCCCGACGCCGCAACGGAGCTCGACCGAGACGAAGCCTCCAGGGGCGAAGTCGGTCACATCGACTGTCATCGTGTACGGCGTGCATCGAAGTCCGTCGTGGGAGATCTCGTAGTTTGCAGCGGCTGCCGCTTGTGCCCGCGCAGTGGAGGCCGTTGATGCGATGACGGCGGATTCGACCGAGGTGCGTGCCGCGTCGTCGACGTCCTGCAATGCGTAGGAGAGGCGCCCACCGATTACGAGGACCAGAGCGAGCACGACGAGCAAAGGGGTGAGGATGACGATCTCGGCAGCTGCAGAGCCGACCTCCGACCGCCCGGTAGCCAGTCTCGCCTGGCCCACCGGGTTCGGGGTGCTCACCAGGCCCGGCGCACTCATCCGCTTGCCCGGAACTGCTGATCAGGACCGGCCGACTGCGCCGAGACGGTGAAGCGCACACCCGGTAACAGGGATGGCAAGGCACACGATGTGGAGAGGGAGTCAACACCATCGGGCAGGGACTGAACCGAGACCGTCGGCCGCAAGACGAGACCGTTCGCGAGCCCCTGGAGCTCCCGCATCACGACGGTGCGGGCCGCGGTGCTCGTCCCACCATGGGCTCGAAGTGCTGCGCCCCCTCGAGCAACCGAGTCGGACAGGGCGTGGGATGCCAGGGCCCAGAGAGCGAACTGCATGCTCAAGGTGATGAGGAGCAGGAGAAGGGGCAGGATGACGACGAGCTCGGGCGTGCTGGAACCGCGATCGCCCCACCGAAGCAACAGGGGGCGCCGTTTGGAGCTGCCAAGTCGGCTGGAGCTCATCGGGTCTGCAAGATCTCGCGCGAGATATTGGTCGCGTCACCCGTGACGGCTTTGGTGATCAGCGCGCCGACCGCGATCGCCAACGCCACGAAGATGCCCACGATGACGACCTTCTCGGCGACGTCGCCGCGCTCGGGTTCAAGTCGCGCTTCGGCCATCCGGTAACGGAGGGCCTCGACGAGAAACAAGATGACCTGGATTTCGGACACTGGATGGATGCTCCTTCGCTCTGGCCCGGGTTACGGGCGCGTCCTGTCTGGGCCCGTGCGACCGGGCGACCGGGTGCGGCCGAGGCCCCACCTATGGGCGCGCCGCCTGAATGGGCGATAGTCGCTCACAACAGGTGCGACAGCGTCACAGCTGCGGGGTAGATCAGGAACACCACGAAGCCGAGCATGAGCACGATCGCGGGAAGGAAGAGTCGCTCGGTTGTGGCGTTCGCCCGGCCTTGGGCATCGGCCATCTGACGCCGCCGCAACGAGGCGGACTTCGCGCTGAGGCTCGAGCGGATGCGCGCGCCCTCGGTGCCGGCAAGGCGCACGCTGGCAGCGAGCTCCTCGAGCTCGTTGACACCGAGCTCGCCGCCGAGCCGCCCGAGACCGTCCCACGGCGATCGCCCGGCGTGACGCGCTCGATCGAGCGCGCGCCGGATGCGGAGAAACGACGCCTCTCCGGCAACCGAGCTCGCGGCCTCCAGAGCGCTCTCGATTCCCATGCCGCCCGCCTGTGCCAGAGCGACCAACTCGAGCCAGCATGCCAAGGAGTGGACGAGATCTCTTCGCGCGGCGCCCGCAGACCGCCGGACGGCCAGAGCCGGTACGACGGCCCCGACCAGTCCTGTCGCGAGGCATGCAAGAGGCAGGATCGATATCGGTTCATGCATGCCCATGCGTCCCAAACCGGCGTACACGACCGCCGACCCGGCGGCGGAAGTGACTGCCGCCAGGGTGGTCGCTACGGCGAGCGATTCCTCCGAGCGACCGAGGACGTTGAGGTCCTGGCGCAGCGGCGTCGAGGAGCCGGAGAGTCGGAGGAGCTCCGTGAGCCCGTAGCCGATCCGTGCCGACCATGTAGAAGGCGCCGGCCATGTGGAGGGCGCCGGCCGCGCCGGTCGGGCCAGGCCAGCCTGCCCGTGTCGTTTGAGGCCGGTCACCATCGCCGTCATTCCCAGCCCGGCGCCGATCCCGAGCAGCACCAGCGACTTCACGCCGTCGGCTCCGCGGCGAACAAGCGGGGCGCCGGCCTCGCCCTGACCATGACCGCCATCAGCCAGAGCCCGAGACCGAAGAGGGCACCGACGACTGCCAGCACGGCCTGGCCGTCCGGAGTGCCGTACGGCGCAAGGTACGGGCGGGCGAAGAGCGCCATGAGGCCCAGGAAACCGAATGAGAAGCCGGTCACCGTCCGCACGGCACTTCTCGCCGACGACCGGGAGGCTTCCACTCCCTGCCGCATGGCGACCTCTTCCCGGGTCGACTCGGCGAGCGCGCCAAGAAGATCTCCGAGGCGATGGGCCCGCTCGGTGGCAGCCATGAGGAGTGTGGCGACAACGACGTCCGCCGAAGGATCGGCGAGATCATCGGCAAAGCACCGCAGCGCCACCGTGAGGGCCACGCCGCTGGAGAGCCGGCTCGCGAGTGCGCGCACCTGCTCGCGGATCGCTTGGGGGCAGATCGACGCCGTGGCGATCAACGCCTGGGTGAGGCCAGCCGCGCCGGCGAGGGTGTCCCGGAGCATTTCTGTCCATGAGGCGATCGCCTCGAGTCTCTCTATGAGGTGGCTTGCAGGTCGTCCTCCGAGGCCGCGAAGGCCGAGAACGGCGAGCGCCGCAAGCGGGATCGCCACCGGCCATCGCGTCACCATGAACGCGACGAGCCCCGCAGCCGCCGCGGCCGCGCCATGACGCCGTCGCCGCCGGGACGCCGCCAGGTCGCGGGCCGAGCGCGCGACCGTGTCCCTCGGTGCCCGACGCGCGCCGGCGATGACGAGGCAGAAGCCGGCACCGCCCACCGATGCGACGATCATCAGCAGCGCGGTCGTCACCAGACCCCGATCGATGCTCGGCTTGACGGTTCATACCCGTGGGCCGCCAGCAGTGCCGTCGTGGTGTCGCGCAACGGTGCCGCCGGGACGCCGCGGCCGTCGGGCCCTGGCCTCCAGACCTCGTTCGTGATGACAAGTGGGCCGTCGGCTCCGACGACCTCCCGCACCGAAGCGATGTGGCGTGACGGCCGATAGAGCTCGCTCCCGCCCCGATCGCAAGAACCGGTCGGGTCACTCGCCGTCGGGCACACGGCGGTGTCGAGATGGACGACCAGATGAATCGCGCCGGCTATGAGGAGGTTGGTCGCCTCTAGGGGCAGGCGCTCGGGAGCTTGGATGGCGTAGGCGGCCAGGCGCCGGAAGACCCCAGCCGAATCATCGGCGTGGATCGTCGCCATGGAGCCCGACCGTCCCTGGCTCATGGCATTCAGCATCGGGATGACCTCGTCGCCCAGCACCTCGCCGACGATGACGCGTGATGCATTCATGCGCAGCGACCGGCGGACGAGCTGCGCCATGCCGATCGCCCCCACGCCTTCGGTGTTCGCGAGTCGAGCCTCCATCGCGACACAATCAGGATGCCGGGCGATCTGGCGATCCAGGCCGAGCTCGAGGGCTTGCTCGATGGTCACGATGCGTTCTGCGGGGCCGATCTCGGTCGCCAAGGCTCGCAGCAGGGTGGTCTTACCGGAATTCATCGCGCCGGAGATGAGGATGTTGCGCTTGGCGCGGACCGCGGCGGCGAGCATCCGGGCGAGATCCTCATCGAGCGTCCCGAGATCGAGGAGGTCGTCCAAAGTGTGGTCGGAAAGACGATGCCTCCGGATGTCGATCACCGGCCTCTCGGTGACGGCCATCACCGCGGAGAGACGGCTGCCGTCGGGAAGTCGAAGGTCGAGCTCTGGTTGGGCTGCGTCGAATCGCCGCTCCGACAGCCCAAAGCGCGCCGCGGCCGACCTGACCATCGCCACGAGCTCGTCGTCATCCTCGGCGATGGGCCCGTAACGCAGCTTGTCTCCGTTTGCGAATGTCACGAACGCCGTGTCCGCGCCGTTCACGTCGATGTTCTCGACCGACTCGTCGTCGATGAACACTTGCAGCAGGCCAAGGCCGAAGAGCATCGCGAGCACGAGCTCGACGAGCGTCCTCTCGTCCAGTGCCGGCGGGGGATCCTGGCCGCTGGTCATGAGCGCGACCGCCTCCCGGTCGAGGAGCTCGAGGACGAGGTCGCGGGCTGCGGCCCGGCTGGTCTGGGCGGCTGCCGCGTTGGTCTTGCCGATTCCGCCCGGAGGCTCCGGCGCTGTCACAAGGAGCTCGGCGACGCTCGCACGCAGCGAGCGCGCCTTGTCGACAAGGGACTTGTCGAGTCGGGCTCGAGAAAGTGTCGGGCCGGAGATCAACGGGCCGGCGGTCAACAGGCCGGTTGTCATCGGGCAACCGCCGCCATCTCGATCGCTGCGAAGCTCACAGGGATGCCCCGGCGTCGTCGGATCCGCCGAGCACTGCCAGGCTGATGTCTCCCGCGGCGCTCGCGGCGGTCACGGTGGCCGCGGCCGCTTCTGGTACCTCAAGGGTTGCGACGAAGGCCGCGGACTCAGCACCAGAGGTCCCGGACAAGCCACCTGGGGCCGAGATCGAGGTCACCGTGGCTTGGGTCAGGACCGAGCCCGGTGGACCGGTCGGCGACGGAACCGAACCCCCGCTGGCGGAACCGCCGTCAGCACTCGGCGTGCCGACAGCCGAGCCGGAGCTCGTAGCGGAGTCTTCGCCGGCGCTGGCTGTCCCAGTCAGCACGACGAGAACGCGCTGGCCAGGGGCGAGCTCAGTAGGCATCTGGTTGACCGCGAGGCTCGCTCCCACGAGCGCAGTTCCGGCCGGAAGTCCCCGCTCAGAGGTCAGATCGCCCGGCACCAGAAGCGAACCGGGTTCGAGGAGCTCTATGGCGCGGTGGCCGATCACCTGTCCGGCATCTCGGAGCGGTATCGCGTCGAGCCCGGCGACTGGGGCGATCGAAACGGCCTCGAGGTCCGAGGCGGTGACCATCATGCCGACAGGGACGAGATGTGTGACGGCCAGGAATGCCACAGGCCGAGGTGCCCGGTTGGCGACCACCGCTCCGAGCGCTGCACACACCAGCACGATGAGCGCGCCTCCAGTGACCAGCAGCGGACGGCGCCTGTTGCGCCTGTCTCGTGGGCCTTGTGGCTGTCCTCCATGGGCAAGCGTCGACCTCGGAAAGGAGTGTGCCCCGGCGTTTCCTTGGGGAATGATCCGACCGGGCAGGGAGCGATCAAGGCGAGCCGTTTTGAGTGGCATCGCGTGATCGTCGAGGAGGTCTGTACCGGCCTACCTACCGGTGACCGTGTCGATGCCAAGCCGGCAATCTCGCCTGATGTTCACCCCGCCCGCGGCTGGGCCCGAATATCCGACGTACGCGAATCGGAGCGCCTGGGGCTTTGCAACATCGAACCCTCAGCGGGAGGGTCGAGCACTCACCCAAGGAGCGTCCGACGTGAACGAAGACCGAACAAACGACCGAGAGCCCGGAGTCGTACCCGAATCGGGGGACCCGGCGCAGGTATCGCTGAGCGCTGGGCCGGCGCCAACGGCAATTGAAGCCAACGTCCCGTCCACCGCCGGCCCACCGGCGTCCGGCCCGTCCAGCCCCGGCGCGGCCCGCAAGCTCGGCCAGAGCTTCACGGCTCGCGTGGTCGGCATCGTCGGTGTCGTTGCATTGGTCGTCGTCGGGTCGATCATCGGAGCGGAAGTGCTGAGCAGTTCCAGCTCATCCCGTACGCCGGCCAAGATCCGGACGGTGCTGGCCTCCTCTCACAACTCGGCAGCGGCCTCTGGGGCGACCATCACGGTCACGGGTAACGGGCAAGTCGAGGGCACACCCGACACCGCCTCGTTCAGCATCGGCGTGGACACGACCGCGGCCACCGCCGTCGCGGCACTCGAGCAGAACAACACCCAGGTCGCGACACTTGAGCAGTCACTGGAACAGAGCGGCGTCGCGTTGAAGGACATCCAGACGGGCTCGCTCGATCTCTCCGCGAATACCAACAACAACGGAGATGTCACGGGTTTCAGCGCCGACGACGAGCTCAATGTGACCATGAACGATCTCTCGAACCTCGGAGCAGCCCTAGATGCTGCCGTGCAAGCGACCGGCAACGGCGTCACCTTGGGCGGGATCTCCTTTTCCATCTCGAACCAGTCGGCGTTGCTTGCCGCGGCACGGGCGCAAGCCATGCTGGCTGCAAGGACTGAGGCGGACCAGGTTGCTGCAGGCGGGGGACTGGCGCTCGGCCCGATCGTCAAGATCACCGATCAAGAGAACGCCGGCCAGTACCTGTACTACGCGCCGAACACCTTTGCGGCGGCGCGCGCGGATGCGGCGGTGCCGGTGCAACCCGGTCAGCAGCAGATCTCGGTCGAGGTGACGGTTGTCTACCGGCTCGTTGCCTCCTGAGCACCGCGTGAGCACCGCTCTTGCAGCGCTCCAAGGCGCCGACTGTCCCGATGCCTGCGTGGTGTCGCGGCAGTCGGTGCCACGGTCGGCCGGGTCGGCTTCGATCGCCAGGGCGATCTACAAGGCGTGGTCCCGTGTGAAGCCTTGCCCGAATCTCCGCGTACGCGAAACTGCCTCTTCGTTGCTTTGAAAGGACGTCATGGACGGTCCTGATCTCTCCCATCTTCTCGACGACGCAAGCTCCGGGGTGCCCTCTCGAGATGTGCTCGACGGCATCGTCCGCAGGCGTCGCCGCTTACAGGCTCGTCGCGCCCGAACCGCCGCGACACTCGGCCTTGTCTTGGTTATCGCCGGCGCAGGCGTGGACATCGGCCTCAGCCGGAAGACTGGGACGGTGTCGGCACTCTCGCCGACTTCGGGGACGCGTTCCGGGCCCAGCATGGTCGGCACTTTGCCGGAGTCCGACCAATCGCGGGTGGGCCTTGGCAGCGCTCCCGCGGGTCTCGGTTGGGTCGGCTCCAGATCCGGGGCAGGATCCTTCTCTTACGCGAATTCGCTCTTGCCCGCCGACAGCGTAAGTGGTCACAGCGCGGGCCAGCTGCAGGCGACGGGGACAGCCTCAGTCTTCGGCACTTCATTGTGCAGCATCTGGGCCTGCCTGCCGAACTCGTCCAACGGGTCGTTCGGTGGTGCTCTGCTTCGCCACCTGTTCACCCGCACGAGCGGTGGCGTCACCGTCCGGGCCTTCACCGCCCGCTGGGCCGCGGCGCCCCTTGAGCTCGTACCCGTTGCTTCCGGGACTGCCTCGGGCGGGCCCGTGCCTGGAGCGAAAGGTTCTTCGTCGCCAGCAGGGGGCAGCAAGGCAACCTCAGGGGGAGCAACGCCCGGTTCGACGACCGAAGTGGTGTCTCCCCCGCCGCCCACCGGGACCACCGGGACCAC
>PLIM01000041.1:0-162 GCA_003139355.1 Acidimicrobiaceae bacterium
GCGCCAGCGCCGAAGCCGAGGACGACCTTCCTGCACTCGAGAAGGCCTTCATTGCGGTCGCGGCGGACTACGGGTCACGCAAGGGGATCGACTACGCGACCTGGCGAGAGGCAGGGGTCACGGCCGATGTGCTCCAGAAAGCCGGAATCCACTGGAGTCGCC
>PLIM01000041.1:239-9088 GCA_003139355.1 Acidimicrobiaceae bacterium
CGCGTTGCACGATGCGGTACGCAGCGTCCCGGGCAAGGCCCGAACCGATGAGCGCTAGCAGCACGGGCTGAGAGAAGACGAGGCCGTACGAGCCTTCGAGGAGGTTCTCGCGCATGCGATCGGCGTGGACGACCAGACCGTCGACCAAGCGCGTCATCGTCCTCGCGGCGTAGTAGGCGACCATGCTGGCGTCCGGGAGCACGATCCGCTCGACCGAGCTGTGGGAGATGTCCCGCTCGTGCCAAAGCGCGACGTCCTCCAGACCGGCGACGAGGTACCCGCGCAGCACCCGGGCAAGACCTACGAGGCGTTCGGCGGTGATCGGGTTGCGCTTGTGCGGCATGGCCGACGAGCCCTTCTGGCCGACTGCGAAGGGCTCTTCGACCTCGCCGACCTCGGTCCGCTGGAGATTGCGGACCTCGGTCGCGAGAGCCTCGATGGTGGTGCCGAGCGCGGCGCACGCGTACAGGTACTCGCCATGGCGGTCCCGGGCGATCACCTGGGTGGCCGGAACCGGTGCCAGGCCGAGAGCGCTGCACACGTACTGCTCGACAGACGGGTCGACGTTGGAATAGGTGCCGACGGCTCCCGAAAGCTTGCCAACTCGGATCCCCTCTCGTGCGCGGCGCAGCCGCGTCCGGTCGCGGTCAGCTTGCAGGCAGGCCAGGGCGAGCTTGGTGCCGAAGGTGGTCGGCTCGGCGTGCATGCCGTGCGTCCGGCCGACGGTGGGCACCGTCGCGAGCTCGTAGGCCCGGCGCTTCGTGACCGACACCAGGCCGTCGACCGCGTCGAGAAGGACGTCGGCAGCCCTGACGAGCGTCGCTGACAAAGCCGTGTCGACGACGTCGGAAGAGGTGAGGCCGTAATGGATCCAGGACCCTTCGGGTGCGCCGATCGAGTCCTGGAGGACGTCGACGAATGCAGCGAGGTCATGGCCGGTCACCGCTTCCCGTTCGGCGACGCGCAGGACGAATGCGGCCTCGAGCTTGGGGGCGCGGGCGCGGCACGCCGCCGCGTGCGCGAGCGGGACCACACCGAGCCTCGACCATGCCTCCACGGCCAGAAGCTCGATCTCGAGCCACAGGCCGAGGCGGGCCTCGTCGGCAAAGACCGCCGACATCTCCGGCATCGAGTAGCGGGGGATCACGCCGTTGCGCTTCTGTCGCCTGCTGGGATCTCGAGGCGACGCTGCCTTGCCTGGCTCATGGCTCAAAGCGTACGTATTGCTCCCGACCGGGGCCCACCCCGGCATAGGTCACCGGCACGCCGGTGTGCTCGGCGACGGCGTCCAGGTACGCGCGTGCTGCTCGGGGGAGATCGGATACGGTCCTGGCCCCGGACAGGTCTGCGCGCCAGCCCGGCAGCTCCCGGTACACGGGCTTGACGCGGTGGAGCACGGACTGATGGTAGGGGACGTGCTCGTAAAGCTCGTCTCCGTCCAGGTAGCCGACGCAGATCTTGANNTCATGCCCGAGCTCGACGAGCATGTCCCCCTGTTCGCCGCCCACCTCGGTCGGGAAGGGCCCTGAGCCGACCCGGGTCACGTACGCCTTGGCGATGCCGAGAACTCGGTCTATGTCCCGAGGCCCGATGCCCGTGCCGACGCAGGCACCGCCCGCAGTGGGGTTCGAGGAGGTGACGAAGGGGTAGGTCCCGTGGTCGAGGTCGAGGAAGGTGGCCTGGGCGCCTTCGAGCATGATCTGCTTGCCGGCGTCGAGTGCCTCGTGCACCAGCTTCACCGAGTCGCCGATCATCGGCCCCAGCTCAGGTGCGACCTCGTCGAGGTACCTCGCGGCGATCTGGTCGGCGTCGAGTGGAAGGCGGTTGTACACCTTGGCGAGGATCGCGTTCTTCTCCCTCAAGACGACCTCGAGCTTCTCGCGGAAGATCTTCGGGTCGAGCAGGTCCTGCACCCGCAGGCCGATCCGCGCCGCCTTGTCCGCGTACGCAGGCCCGATCCCGCGCTTGGTGGTTCCGAGCTTGGCCTTGCCCAGGTAACGCTCTGTGAGCCGGTCGAGCTCGATGTGATAGGGCATCACCAGATGTGCGTTGCCCGACACGACCAGGCGGCTCATGTCGACACCTCTGGCCCGGAGAGCGGCGCACTCGGCGAGGAGCACCGTCGGCTCGACGACGACGCCGTTGCCGATGACCGGCACGACATGGTCGTAGAGGACCCCGCTCGGGATGAGCTGAAGGGCGAAAGTCTCACCGTCCACGACGATCGTGTGGCCGGCGTTGTGGCCACCTTGGTAGCGCACGACGACTTGCACGTCCTTGGCGAGCAGGTCTGTGAGCTTGCCCTTGCCCTCGTCGCCCCACTGGGTTCCGACCACCACGATCACGGGCACGTCACGCCTCCGGGTGCTGAGAGAATTGCGCCGTTGCCTTGGCGATCCTCGCTCCGGGTCTGGCCCGCGCAGTGTAGCCGAGGCGTTGTCCCTGCCAGGGAGACGCCACCCGGTCCGGCCCGGCCTCAGCCCCGGCGCACGAGCGTTCCGGGCCGGCGTGCCGGCCGCCGGATCGGGCAGACGTGCCGGGATGTCGTGCTGGTCCCGTCAGATCGGGCGGGAAGATCCTCGGTTTCCCATGGCGTCGATCCCAACCGGTGAAGTAACCTAAACGTAACTAACTACAGTCCATTTCGGGAGGCTGAGAGAATGAAACGACTACTCTGGCTAGCGGTTCTGGTTCTGGGCGTTGGGATGCTGGTGGCCCCGCTCGCAGCCGGCACCTCGAGCGCCACGACGTCGAAACCGGCTCGTGCAGTGCACACGACCAGCGCAGCGAGTGCGAAGAAGTTCGAAGCCTGCATGGTGACCGACACCGGTGGGATCGACGACCGGTCGTTCAACGCGTCCTCGTGGCAAGGCGTGCAGGAGGCCGAGTCGGCCACCATAGGCGGCAAGTACCTGCAGTCGGCGAACGAGAGCGCCTACGTCCCCAACATCGACAACTTCATCTCAGAGAAGTGCGGGATCATCGTCACGGTTGGCTTCCTCATGGGCGACGCGACCGAGTCCGCCGCGAAGGCGCACCCGAGCCAGAAGTTCGCCATTGTCGACTACACGTACTCGCCCAAGATCAAGAACATCGACGCCCTCGTGTTCAACACGGTGCAGGACGGCTTCCTCGGCGGATACCTCGCCGCCGGGATGAGCAAGACGCACGTGGTGGCGACCTTCGGCGGCGAGAAGCTGCCAACTGTCACCATCTACATGGACGGTTTCTGGGACGGCGTGCAGTACTACAACAAGAAGCACCCCAAGGTCCCGAAGACCACGGTCCTCGGCTGGAGCGAGAAGACGCAGAACGGCTCGTTCACCGGTGACTTCACGAACCAGGCCAACGGCCAGCACACGACCAACAACTTCATCGCCGAGAAGGCCGACGTCATCTTCCCGGTGGCAGGCAACGTCGGCCTCGGCGCCGCCAAGGCTGTGCAGGATGCCGACGCGTCCGGCGGGAAAGTCAACATGGAGTGGGTTGACACCGACGGCTGCGTCAGTGCCAAGCAGTACTGCAAGTACTTCATCACGAGCGTGACCAAGGGCATCCAGACGGCTGTGAAGGACTCCATCGTCTCCGCGGCAACCAACAAGTTCAAGGGCGGCAACTACATCGGCACGCTGAAGAACGGCGGCGTCGCCCTCTCGTCCTTCCACGAGTTCGCGAACAAGGTGCCTAAGACACTGAAGAACGAGCTCGCGAAAGTGAAGGCCGGGATCATCAGCGGCAAGATTCCGACGCCCACCAAGAGCCCGGTGTAACCAAGAGCACGTTGTAATTCAGGCCCGTTCCAGGGCGGTGCCCGTGTGGTACCGCCCTGGAGGTGGCATGTACGGTAGGGAGATCGAGGCCCGTTCCAGGGTGGTGCCGGCGTGGCACAGCCCTGGAACGGGCTATGTCCGGTAGGGAGGCCGCCCTGCGACTCGAGTTGCGTGGGATCACGAAACGCTTCGGGAGTCTCGTCGCAAACGACAGCATCGACCTCACCGTCGAGCCGGGCGAGATCCACGCGCTGCTCGGCGAGAACGGAGCCGGCAAGTCGACGCTGATGAATGTCCTCTACGGGCTGCTCCAGCCCGACGAGGGCAAGATCCTCCTCGACGGCAAGCCTGTCGCGTTCCACAACCCCCGCCAGGCGCTTGCCGCCGGGATCGGCATGGTCCACCAGCACTTCATGCTGGTGCCGGTCTTCACCGTCGCCGAGAACGTCATGCTCGGCGTGGAGAGGACGACTTTCCTCGGCCTGCTCGACCGGCGACGCGCCCGCAAGGACGTGCTCGAGCTCTCGGGCCGCTACGGCCTGGCGATCGACCCGGACGCCCTCGTGGAGAACCTGCCGGTCGGGATCCAGCAGCGCGTCGAGATCGTGAAGGCCCTGCACCGCGAGGCGAGCGTGATCATCCTCGACGAGCCGACGGCCGTCCTCACCCCAGGCGAGACCGACGAGCTCTTCCGCATCATGCGCGAATTGCAGGCCTCGGGCAAGTCGATCATCTTCATCAGCCACAAGCTGAGGGAGGTGCAGGAGATCGCGGACCGGATCACGGTCATCCGCCGTGGCAAGGTCGTCGGCTCGCCGCCTCCGACCGCCACTGACGAGGAGCTGGCCGCGCTGATGGTCGGGCGCGCCGTCGAGCTGACGGTGCACAAAGAGCCGGCCAGTCCCGGCGAGGTCGTCCTCGAGGTGGAGGACCTACTCGTCGAGAACACGTCCGGACGCGCCGTCGTCAAGGGTGTCTCGTTCGAGGTCCGCAGCGGTGAGATCGTCGGCGTCGCAGGGGTCCAGGGCAACGGCCAGACCGAGCTGTGTGAGGCGATCATGGGCCTCCTGCCGGTGGCGGCAGGGTCGGTCCATATCGCCGGCGACGACTTGACTGGTGCCCGGACGCGAGCCGTGCTCGAGTCCGGCGTGAGCTACATCCCCGAGGACCGGCAGGAGGACGGCATCGTCGAGAGCTTCTCGCTCGCCGACAACCTCGTCCTGGACGTGTACAACCGGCCGCCCTACGCGTCGGGTCTCGCGCTCCACCCCGACGCCATCCGGGAAAGCGCCACCAGGCACATGGACGAGTACGACATCCGAGCGACGTCGATCGACATGACGGTGGGAACGCTCTCGGGTGGCAACCAGCAGAAGGTCATCGTCGCCCGCGAGCTCGGCCGCGACGTGCGCCTTCTCGTTGCCAACCAGCCTACGCGGGGTCTGGATGTCGGCTCGATCGAGTTCGTGCACAATCGGCTCGTCGCGGCACGGGACCAGGGCACAGCCGTGCTCATCTGCTCGACCGAGCTCGACGAGATCTACGCGCTAGCGGACCGGATCGTCGTCATGTACGAGGGGCGGATCGCCGGCGAAAGGCTGCCCACCGTCTCGATCGAGGAGCTCGGCCTCTTGATGGCCGGTGCCGGCACAACCGGCAGCGTCGCGGAGACACAACCGGCATGAGCCAACAGCATCCCGGCCCGGGCGGAAACGAGCCGCAGGACCCTGCCGACTCGGCGGCACCGCCGGGTGGCGCCGGACTCTCGCCAAGGGGCACCGACGACGAGGCGGCGGACGCTTCTCGTTCGAAGGGGACCGAGGTGGCGATCTCGCTCCTGAACGCCGTGCTGGAAGGCAGCTCGGCCGTGGTCACGTTTCTCGCGATCGTCGCTGCGGTCGTCATCGGAGGGCTGCTCATCGCGTTCACGAGCCCAGTTGTGCTGCACGCCTGGAGCCACGTGTTCTCCGCCCCCGGCACCGCGTTCTCGCAGGCATGGGACGTGGCCGCCTCGGCTTACTCGGCGATGTTCGAAGGCGCCATCTTGAACCCTCACACGGTGACGGCCGCCTTCCACGGAGGCTCGACCGCGGCGATATTCAACCCGTTGTCGGAGACGGCGGTCAACGCCACTCCGCTCATCCTCGCGGGGCTGGCTGTCGCGCTCGCGTTCCGGACGGGCCTGTTCAACATCGGCGCCACCGGTCAGTTCATCGGTGGGGCCATGATCGCAGGCTGGATCGGCTTCGCCGTCCACCTGCCGATGATCGTCCACGTCGTGGTCGCGGTGATCGGGGGGTTCGTCGGAGGAGCCATCGTCGGATCGTTCGTCGGGTACCTGAAGGCGCGCACCGGGGCGCACGAGGTGATCGTCACCATCATGTCCAACTACGTGATGGAGTACCTGATCCTGTTCCTGCTCGGCCTGGCGGTCTTCCGGGCGCCCGGCCTGCCGAACCCGGTCAGCCCGTCAGTGGCCAACAACGCCATGCTGCCCCATCTCGCCGGCGCGAGCTTGCGGATCAACGCCGGGTTCCTGATCGCACTGGCGGCAGCGGCGGCAGTGGCGTGGCTGCTCGACCGGACGACGGTGGGCTTCGAGCTCCGCACTGTCGGGGCCAATCAGAGCGCAGCCCGCAGTGCCGGGATGAGCCCGGAACGGTCGTGGGTGATCGTGATGCTCATCTGCGGCGGCCTCGCCGGCCTCGCCGGAGCGAGCGTGATCCTCGGGACGGACTTCGCGCTCACCCCGCAGATCTACGGGACCTACGGCATCGACGCCATCACGGTCGCACTGCTCGGGCGTGCCAAGCCGACCGGCGTGGTGCTCGCCGCGCTGCTGTACGGCTCGCTCAATGCCGGAAGTATCACGATGCAGGCCCAGACGCAGATCCCGGTCGACATCGCGACGGTCATCCAGGCGCTGATCGTGCTGTTCGTGGCCGCGCCGCCGTTCATCCGGGAGCTGTTCCACCTTCGTGCCCGGCGCGTCGGCGAGGAAGGCCAAGTGCTCGCGAAGGGGTGGAGCTCATGACGGCCATTACCCTGGTGGGTCACGAGCGCGCGACGATCGACCGGCAACGGGTTGTCGGCGCCATCTTCGCCGTGCTCGGCCTCGTCGACATCTTCGTCTTCGGCCTGCTTGCGGACAAGGGCGACGCCGTGTTCACCTTCACCCTCACTGGCGCCGCGGTCAACGTCCCGAACCTGACGCTGGCACCCGGTCCCGTTTCCGAGGGGCTGGGCGCCCTTTCGGTCGTTCTCGGCTTTGTTTATGCCGGGCTCAAGTCCTCCAAGATCCTGCAGCGCCTCATGGGAGTCACGGTGACGCTCGCGTTCGTCGTGTCCTTCTTGTGCTGGTCCGATGCAGGCAGGACTCCTCTGCCGTTCGAGTCGCTCATGCAGAGCACGATGCTGGCCGCGATCCCGTTGGTTCTCGGTGCGCTGTCGGGTTGTTTGTGCGAACGGTCGGGCGTCATCAACATCGCCATCGAGGGCCAGCTGCTCCTCGGCGCTTTCGCCGGGGCGGTGATAGCGAGCGCGTTCGGCTCGCTCTGGCTGGGACTGCTCACCGGGTCGCTCGCGGGCGGCCTGCTGGGCATCTTGCTGGCGGTATTCGCCATCCGTTACATGGTCGACCAGATCATCCTCGGCGTGGTCCTCAACGTCTTCGCGTCAGGACTGACCGGCTACCTCTACGACCAGGAACTGGTCCCCTTTGAGAACCGGCTGAACTCGCCCGCCACCTTCAACTCGATCAAGATCCCGATCCTCGGCGACATACCGGTCATCGGGCCGATCCTGTTCGACTCGACGATCTTCCTCTACATCGCCTACGCTGCAGTGGCACTCGTGCACATCGGCCTGTTCAAGACGCGCTGGGGGCTGCGGGTCCGGGCCGTCGGTGAGCACCCGACGGCGGCCGACACCGTGGGGATCAGGGTGCTCTGGACGAGGTACCGCAACGTGATCCTGGGCGGCCTGGTCGCGGGCATCGGCGGTGCCTCGCTGACGATCGGCTCGGTCGGCTCGTTCGGCAAGGACATCTCCTCGGGGCAGGGTTACATCGCCCTGGCGGCGATGATCTTCGGACGTTGGACACCACTCGGGGCGACCGGCGCAGCGCTGCTGTTCGGCTTCTCCTTGGCCTGCGCGAGCGTGCTCGGCACGATCGGGGCGCCCATCCCCTCCGACTTCCTGCTCATGCTCCCCTACGTCGCGACGATCATCGCCGTCACCGGGTTCGTGGGCCGCAGCCGTGCGCCGAAGGCCGACGGTCAGCCCTACATAAAGGCGTGACGCCGGAGCGAGCCGGCACCGCTCAGGGGCCTGGCGGCGCCCCTCGCGGCAATCGGCCGCGCAGCTAGGCCGGCGCCGGTGGCACATGACCGACCTCGGCATCGGTGCCTATCTCGATGACCGGATGGTCCGCAGGCTCGAGCCAGCGCAGCACGTCCAGGAGATCCGGGACCGGCAGGGCCACACATCCCTGAGTCGGGCCGTACATCCAGGCGTGCAGGAAGATCCCCGAACCCGGCGCCTTCCGGCCCCGGATGGTCGGGTTGTCGTTGTAGTCGATCACAGCGAGGTACCGATAGGACCTGGTATCGGTCCAGAGCGCCTCGGACCAGGCAGCGAAGGGCGGTGTCGATCCGCACCGCACGTGCACGAACCGGTTGTACTGGTTGCTGTACGGGTCCTCGTCCCACCAGTCCCCGCAGACGAGACGGTGGTATGCCTCGTGCAGGCCGCCCGGGTTCGGCTTGGTTCCGTACATGGTCAGGCCGAACGGGAAGACTCCTGTCGGGGTCGCGTGGTCGCCCTCGCGGCGCACGTCGACGAGGTGGCCCGAGCCGGTCTCGGCCCGCCAGGCCGGGAACACCGGCTTCCATGGGGAAGAGGCGTTCGCCCGCCGGAAGCTCTGGAACTTGGCCAGGTAGTTGGCCGGGTCGTATGTCGGGCTCGAGACGACGATGAGCTGACGTGCCGACGCCGGAACCCCGAAGCGTGAGTGCGAGGCCTCGGAGGCCCGCGCGGCTGCAGCGCGACCAGAGCACGTCAGGGCTGCGATCACGAGCA
>PLIM01000098.1 GCA_003139355.1 Acidimicrobiaceae bacterium
CTAGTACCACGACGACTTTGAGCACGACCAGCACCACCGTTGCTCCGCCAGGTGGCAGCTCAGGTGCAACTCACCTTGCCGGAAGCCGGACCCGGACCCGTGTTCAGGGTCCGCATAGTGCGCTCCGTCGGCACCCTCGCGCTCTGCAAGGGCGGCCCGAGCGACCCGGAGAATGTCATCGCCGTCACCCCAGTCGAGGCCACATTGGGTGCGACCGTTCCGTAGTCGGTTCGTGGCCCCATCCCTCCCGTTCCGCAGAAGACCTAGGACACCAACATGAGCACGCCCCGACACGTCGCTGCGACGACGAAGGTGGTCCTGGCGCTCGCATTCACCGCTTGAGCGATGCGCCCGTGGGCGATGACTCCGCACTGGGCGTACGGAGTCATCGGAGAACGCACCGTTGCGCTCAAGTCCGATGTCGAGGGTCCCGGTGAACAACCGGACACGCCGCCGCCCGCTCAGGCCCCCGATGCCGCACCGCCCTCGCCTGCGCCGGTGGACGGCCGGTGGCGCACGACCAGGCCGGCAGTCGTTGCTGCCACCGCCACAAGCCCGAGGGCGACGAACGGGAAGGCGCCGTACGGCGCGGGCTGCCCTGGTTTGCACAGCTCGACGAAGGGGACGACCAGGGTGCCCGATCCCAGGAGCGGGACGACCAGGTGGCGTACCGGGGAGAACATCACGCGGTGGCGGCGCCACATGAAAACAGGGAGGGAGAGACTCGTCAAGAGATAGACGACAAGGATGACGATCGTGCCCATCGTGGAGCATTCTGCGTACAGGCCGACGGGATTCATCGACCCGGTTCCGACGCCGAGGACGTGGGATACCCCCCAGACCCCGATGATGCCGAGGCCCATCACGGTCATGGCGACCAGCGCGTTCACCGGCGTGTCGACCCGTGGACGGACGCGCCCGAGCCATGCCGGCAGGAGACCTGTCCGTCCTCCGTCGAAGAGCATGCGCGATTGTGAGCTGCAGCCGGCGACCAGTGTTGCCAGGACGGACACGATCCCGGCGACCCAGGCCAGGACGGCCGCTTTGCCGAGGGAGTTGTCGGCCACTGTGAGAAACGGCACCGAGGACCTCCCGATGGACGAGACGTCGTAGTGGAACCCTGTGACGGTCGCGTACGCGAAGAACACGAACAGCGCGGCGCCGATCGCGATCGAGAGGTACAGGGCTCTCGGAACGGTGCGTTTCGGGTCGCGGCACTCTTCGGCGAGGGCCGGGCCGTTCTCCCAGCCGATGAACATGTAGAGCGCCAAGGGAAACCCCGTGGACAGACCGGTCAGTCCTCCAGACAGATGCGCCCAGGAGAACGGCGCGCTCGACAGATGCCCACGCTCGTCCACTAGTACGACCGCGCATACCACCAGCATGATCGCGACCTGCGCGACGACTGCCATTCCCACCGCAGTGGTGGATAGCCTGACGCCCCGGGCCGTCAACCAGATCGCTCCAACCGTCAACACCAGCGTCAGTGGCCCCCAGGGCACGTGCCACGACGTGTAGTGAGCGAGCGTCATGGCCATCATCCCGCCCGACATGGTGAAGACGCCCGCCATGGCCGCTGTGTACCCGACGGTGACCAGCAAGGCTGTCGCCACGCCGGCCCTCGGTCCGAGACCGGTCTCCACATAGGTGATGAAGCTCCCGGCCGACGGCTCGGCCCTGGTGAACTCGGCAACTGTCGACGCCAGGAGGACCACGGCGATGCCCGCCGCCAGGATCGTCAGTGGCGCGGCAATGCCCGCTGTCACGGCGATCACTCCGAAAGCGAAGTAGAAATCGATCCCTGGCCCGATGTTGGCCACCGTCGAGGCCGTCAGGTCCGCGGTGCCGAGCTGACCGGACTTGAGCAGGCCTCCGCTTTGGCGCTGAGCAGACTCCTGGGCCGGCCGCTGTCCTCTGCCAGTGTTCTCGGTCACCGGTGTCGCAGTCCGCGCCCGATCAGAGCTCGTCGAGCGAGTCCAAGGCCGCGAGCGCGGCCCCTCTGGCTCCTGCCATGTCCAGGTCGGTGATGAGTGCGAACGTCACTACCCCGAGCTGCTCCTCGCGTAACGACGTGTGCTCGCGGACTCGCGCAAGGAACCACTCGCGGAACTTCGGCGAGGCCTCGACGACGCCGCCGCCGAGAAAGTAGGCGTTCGGATCGATGAAATTGCTCGCAACCGTGAACAGCCGGCCGAGCGCCATAGCCTGCTGGCCGAAGATCTCGAGCGCCATCGGGTCTTCGCAGTCCGCGTAACCTCGGACCAGTTTCGCGGCCTCGCCGATGGACTCCGCTCTCGCGAGTTCGTGGTCCGGATATCGCGTCAGCCAGTACGGCAGCAGGTTCCTCTCGATGCCTGTCAGTGANNTCGGCGAGGAGTCCTTGCATCGGTATGTGGACGTGGCCGAGCTCGCCTGCCATCCCGGCGGCTCCGCGGATGATGCGCCCGGCCTCTATCAGCCCTCCTCCCAGGCCCGTGCCGACGATCGCCGAGACCGAGGAGCGCAGTGCCGCCTCCCGGCCGAAGTGCTCGTGATGGGCGTAGAGCGCCGCCGCGTTGCCGTCGTTGTTGTAGATCACGGGAACCCCGAGGCGACGCTCGAGCACGGCGCGGAACTCGAACCCGTGCCATGGCGGTTGGGAGAAGTTCGTCGCTCCCCTGGAAGAGATCACACCATCCGCGCTCGCGGGGCCCGGCGTCCCAAGACCGACGGCGCGAACCGACTCCCTTGGCACGCCTGTGAGGCCGAGCACGTGGTCGAGGGCCCCGATGAGAGCCCCGATTGCCGCATCCGGCCCGTCGAGGACACGGCTGGGGCTCTCGACCAACCTGTCCACCAAGAACCGCCCCGAGCCGTCGAGCACTGTCGCGCTGTTGCACGTGCCACCGTTGTCAAGGCCTACGACGACCCATGAGCTGGAGGTCGCCGTTGACCCCGTCACTGTTCGCCTCGGTGAGGCATGCCGGGACCAGCTAANNAGCCGGTGGCCCCAGACCAGGACATGGTACGACCCGATCACGTAGATGCCTTTCGGTGCTCCCCAGGTCTTTGTCGCCGACCTCATGTCGACATCGGCGAAGTGGGGTGTCTCGTACACGAGAAATTGGAAATGTTGACCGGCGTACCAGCTCGCGCACGACAGGTTCGTCATGGGCCGAACCTCACCGCCCCCAGCCGTCACGGGCCGCACGGTGACTGCTCCGCTGCTCTCGACAGTTGTGATGCTGGCGGCCCAATAGTCGCCGATCCCGCTCCGAAGACCATGGGCCTCGAGCCAGGCGACCAAGGACGGGACCGGGTCTGGCGGCCCGGGGCGAGACAGCGCATAGCCGAGCCCGGACGCGTAGCCCAATGACACGGCCACGCCCAAGATCGCGAGCCCGCGGACAGGCCAGCCCGTCGGGATCTTGGGCCAGGCGCGAGCGATCATGCGACCGGTCAGAACGCTGGCGAGCACGATGCTCACGGTGAGGTAGCGCACCCCGGCTCCGTCGGGCCTTGCGAGGATGACGAAGGGCATCACCGAGCAGAGCGTCGCGATGAGGAGAAGGTCGTCGAGTCGCCAAAGCTCCGGCTCGCCCGTCGAGAGCTTTCGTGGCCGCCTTCCGAGAGCGCCTGTGACGAGGCTTGCCAGTGCGGCCAAGAAACAAGCCAGCACGCACATCGTGCCCACGACGTACACGCCGCGCAGTACAAGGGGGACTGCCCCACTGTTGGACAGGCCTCCTATCAGGCCGATGCGATCAGCCGCGTAGCCTGTCAGGCCGACGAGATCACCGACGTAGGTCGGCACATGCTCCAGGTTCCTGAGCATCTGGCCCGGTTTGCCGATGGATGCCGTTCGGGACCTGAACGCGCCCAGCGCGGCAAATAGCCGGCGCGCGACCTCGCCGAGGACCACACTGGCGGCTGCAGCAGAGACATCTGCAGCACCGCTTCGCCACCTTCGCTGGCGCAGGGCCGCCACCAGACCCGCAAGGAGCAGGGGCGCCACTCCGTAGGCGACAATCAGCAGATCGCCGAACATGCCGAGGGCGAGCAGGACCACCGCCAGGGCCCATCCCCAGCCGAACCGTCCCCGCCTGAGCGCGGCAAACGCCACAAGCGCGTACAGCGCTGTGCTGACGTGGAAGCCGCTGCCGACGAAGTAGAAGGCCAAGGCAGGGGCGGCAAAGGCGAGAAGGGCAACGACTGTTGCGCCCCCGGCAAGGCCTGGCGCACCGCGGCGACCCTCCCGGGCGATGAGAACGCCGGCTGCGATGATAAGAGCGCCCATGACCGCAGGTCCCAGGTACAGAAGTCCTGGCCGGAGACCGTCGAGGCGAACAGCCACGGCATAGAAGGGCGCGTCACTCGTCCAGTACGAGGCGAGGGTCAAGCTCCAGCCGTGAAGCAGAAGGTGCCCGGAGCCGATGGCCTGACCCTCGAGGATCACTGTCGCCCTGTCTGAGGTCCCGACTTGGTGATGGGCCGAGGTCGCGTAGAGGAGGAATATCAGGCCGGCAAAGCCGGCGATCGTGGCTGCTGAGCTCACAACGAGTTGGACGCGCGCACGTCTTGACCATGCGGGTCGCAGACTCGAGGCAAGGCTGTCCCCGTCGCCAGCGGCCACAGGACCTGACCCAGCTGCAAGGTCGCGAGGCGTCAAGCGAACCTTCCCGCTGCTCACGTTGCGGGACTCTAGCCCCCAATCAGGTGGCGAACCTCCGGGAAGTTGTTGCCGTCACGTAATGTCTCTTGCCCTTCGCGTTCTCGATCGCTCTACGCTTGAGCTGTGCCTGCCCCTGCACTGAAGGGCAACGGGTCAGCTGAGAATCCGGCCGACCTCTCCGCTCTCGTTGCGCTCCAGCCGGTGATGGACCTCCAGGACCGCACGGTGTTCGCCTACGAGGCCCTCCCCCGCGGGTCGATGCGCCATGACGCGAAAGAGTTCGTCCGCGGTGCACTCCCGGCGGTCCAGTACACGAGTCCCGCGCTGCTCTTCGTGCCGCTGGCCGCAGATCTCCTCGAAGACGATGGATTCGACCCTTTCGCCAGAGCCGACGAAATCGGAGCCGCACCGGGAGAGGTCGCATGGCTCATTGCCGAGGCGACGGCGCTGGAGCTGCCCGACCTTGTCGAGCGGCGGGTCGCCCAGCTGCGCGATCAAGGATTCAAGGTCGCCCTTGACGACGTCGCACCTGGCGTGCTCCGCCGCGGAGTCGTCGGTGACCTCGTGCCGAGCTTCGTGATCTTGGATCCGACGTACAAGGACCACGTCTCGACGGGCATCCGGGCGCAAGCAGAGCTCGCCGGCCTGCTCGCATACTGCGCTCGGCTGAGCGCTCATGTCATTTCTCGCGGCATCGCCGACGACGCCGTTGCCCGCCGCTTGATCGGGCTCGGCGTGCGACTGGGGATCGGCCCGCATTTGGGACCGCCTGCCGTGCTCAGCGCCGCGGCGGCAGAGCCGGGCGACGAGGTCGTCTCGCCGGCCTGGTTCCGCCAGCAAGGAGTGCGGGTGCTCACCGCGACGGGCGAAGCGCTCGATGCCCCGGCCCTCGTCGCCAAGCTTCCGACCGCCGGAGAACTGCCGGTCGATGCCCAGGGTTTCGCCTGGTCTCTCGGGCAGGTCGCCCGCAGCATGCTGGCCGAGCACGATCCGGGCCGCGTGCTTCAGGTCGCTGCTGAGCACCTGCCGCTGACGGTGCGTGCCGACCGCTTCGCGATCTTCGAAGCCGACTGGGACCGATACCGGCTCCGGCCACGCGTCCTCGCAGGCGAAGCGCTGGAGGGGCTCAACGAAATGGACATTCCGATCGACCGGGGTGTCACGGGTTGGGCATTCCTCCGCGGCGACCCCTACAACTGCCCGGACACTCGCAGCCACTCCGCAGCCGCGCCGATCCCCGGACAAGGCGAGTCGACCTTGGAGGAGTCCCTGCTCGTCGTACCGCTCAAGGCCGGTGACCACGGGCTCGGTGTCATCGACGTGTGGCGCAACGGCAGGTCCCAGTTCACCCAGGAAGATCTCGAGCGTTGTGCGCTCTTCGGTTACATCACCGCTGCCGCCTGGTGGAATGCGCAGCTGTATGCCGAGCTCGAGCTGCGTGCGATGACCGACGTCCTGACCGGGCTTCTCAACCATCGCTGGTGGGACGAGCTGGCGACGCGCGAGGCCGCCCTCACCAGCCGAGCCGGCACTCAGATGGGGATCCTGCTGATCGATCTCGACCACTTCAAGAGCGTGAACGACCAGTGCGGGCACATGGCCGGAGACGCCTTGCTCCGCAACGTGGGTCGCGCGATACAGGCCACGCTTCGGACCGGCGACGCGGCCGTTCGCTACGGAGGCGAGGAGTTCCTCCTGATGCTTCACGACACCGACGAAGTCGGGGCCATGCGGGTCGCCCAAGCCGTGCGGAAGGCGCTGACGAAGCTGTCCGCGCCCGGAAATGGCATGCCGCGCGTAACCGCTTCGATCGGGGTGGCATTCTTCCCGCGCCATGGCGCCGTGCTCGACGAGGTCGTCAATGTCGCCGATGTCGCCATGTACAGAGCCAAAGCCGAGGGACGAGACCGCATCGTCCTCGCGCCGGATCCTGCAAGCGAACCTCCTCCGGCCGGTCGCCGTGAGACTGAGGGCTAGCCGGCGACAAGATCAGCAGCCGTCAGTCCGGGACCTGTTCACGCCTGCAAAGCGAACCAACCCTCATCTCAACTCTGGGCCCCGGCAGGCCGATCATGACCCGGCCGCAGAGGCCGAACCGTCGAGCAGCTCGCGTCCCGCCAGCCCCGTGCCATGGCGGAGGTGTCGTACGCAACGGCAAAGCGGCCGTCTCCTGCCAGCACGATCGCGCCGCCATGGCCACCCCGGGCGCGAACCGACCCGAGGGCATCACGCAACGCAGCTTCGAGGGGTGCTCCGGCTGTCACTCCCCACTCGACTAGATGGGCGAACCCGGCGACGAGGAACGACTCACCTTCACCTGTCCCAGAGACCGCGACGCTCCGGTCGTTTGCCCACGTTCCTGCCCCGGCGATCGGCGAGTCACCCACTCTCCCAGGCAGCTTGCCGAGGCGGCCTCCGGTGGACGTCGCCGCGGCGAGATGACCATCACTGTCGATGGCCACGGCCCCGACCGTGCCGCTGCGGGAGATCGGCACGACACCCTCGCCGCTGAGCAAGGCCGGATCTCTGCGTGCGAGCCCTGCCTTCTCGCAGAACCGGTCGGCGCCCGCGCCGGCCAGCAGGATCGGTCCCTCGGCAGGACCTCCCAGCGCCAAGACCGCCCGAGCGGCGCGTATTGGGCTCTCTGGCCACGTCGCAGCACAGATTGCCCCGATGGTCCCGCTGGCGCCGTCCATGACCGCCGAGTCGGTCTCGACTGTTCCATCACAGGTCGCGACGGCGCCTCTCCCCGCGTTGAAATGGCCCGAGGCTTCGAGGGATGCCACGGCCTCGACGACGGCGTCGAGGGCGGGCCCACCTGGGTCCAGCACCTCCCACGCAGCCCCGAGCGCAGTGAACAGGTCCTCCTCGAGCTGAGCGAGATCGGCCGGCGACGTCGCACTCAGGAACTCGCCGGCCCCACCGTGAATCACGACAGCGGGTGTGCCCAGCGCGCCGGACTCCAAGAAGGCGCCTCGAGTCATCTCGGCACTCCTAGGCCCGGTCCGAGGTGGGCGCGGTGCCGTCCGCCGCGATGACCTGTCGCCCCCCTGTGATCCGCCGCGTCATCCACCGCTCGACCACGAAGGCGAGGAAAGGCACGAATCCCGCCGCTACCAGTGCGATCACCTGGCCGAGGCCCAAGCGGAACCGACGGGCGAGATCGGCCACGGACACGAGATAGATGATGTACAAGAACCCGTGGATCGGGCCGACTACCTGGACGACAGCCGGCCTGTTGGCTGCGTACTGGAGCGGGACACCGACGAGCACCAGGACAAGCAGGCCGACGCCGACGACGTAGGCCATGGTCCGGTAGCGAACAAGGGTGGATTTCTGGGCGGCGTCCACGAGCCAGTCAGCGCAGCCTTTGCTCGTCTTCGGCGTTGAGCTGGGCCAGGTAGCGGTTGTAGGCAGCGAGCTCCTCGTCCTCGTCCTCGTCATAGCGATGTGGCTCGTCAGTCGAAGGCCCGCCGGTAGCGGTGTCCGACGCCATCAAGGCAAGCTTCGTGGGCTGCTCGTGAACGACCCTCCACCACATGTAGATCCCGTAACCGGCAAAGAACGGCCACTCGACCGCGTACGCCCAGCTGAGCGCGTTGCCGGACAGCGCGCGATGCAGCTGCCACCATCCGAGAGCCAGACAGCCAGGAACGACCACCAGCGCAGTCAGGTGGAGGAGGACTGCCCGACGCGAGAACCACGCGGGACCCACGCTCTGAGGTTAGCCCTCCCCCACTTGCGCTCTCCCACCAGCCCGGCCCTCCTCGGGCACGACAACACCCGGCGCATCTCCGAGGCGCGCCCCCTGCACGTAGGGTGGGCCTCATGCGTCCCTGGTCATCGACATACGTAGGCCGCCTCGAGGAACTGGAGATCACGAGCCGAGCCCTCGAGCACAACGCGCTCGGCGACTCCGCCCGGCGCCCGCTCTATGTGTACTTGCCTCCGGGCTATGACGACGAGCCCGACCGCCTCTACCCTTCCGTCTACGTTCTCCAGGGCTTCTTCGGGGCGTTGCCGGCGTGGAAGAGCCGGGCGAACAACCTCCGGCCGACCTATCTCGAGATGGCCGACGAGCTGTTCGCGTCCGGTGGGGCACCACCGTGCATCGTCGTCCTCGTCGACGCCTGGACTTCGCTCGGCGGCAGCCAGTTCGTCGACTCACCCGCGACGGGCCGCTACCACACCTACCTGTGCGAGGACGTCGTCCCGTTCGTCGACGCCACCTACCGCACCCTCGACGACCCGGCACACCGCGGCCTGCAAGGCAAGTCCTCGGGCGGCTTTGGAGCGATGATCACCGCGATGCTGAGACCGGACCTGTTCGGTGGTCTCGCCACCCATGCGGGCGACGCCCTTTACGAGTACTGCTACCTACCCGGGCTCGTCGAGGCCTATCGGACGCTTCGCGATCACTACGACTCGAGCTTTGCGGCCTTCTTCGCCGACATGGCCACAAGGTCCGCCCTCTCGCGGCGCAGTGATGCCGAAGTGCTGTCGGCCTGGGCGATCGGGGCGTGTTTCTCCCCAGAGGAGGACGGGACGGTGAAGGTGCCGTTCGACCTCCGCACGGGGCGCATCGACGAGGCCGTCTGGGCACGCTGGCTCGCCTGGGATCCGGTCAGGATGGTCCCGTTCCACGCACCGGCTCTGCGCTCGCAGCGGGCGATCTGGGTCGACGCCGGTCGCTCCGATGAGTACCACCTCGATGTCGGCGCTGAGGCGTTCGTCGCCGAGCTCGCGACGATCGGGGTCAGCGACGTCGCGTTCGAGCTGTTCGACGGCACCCACTCCTCGATCGAGTACCGCTACCCGCTGTCCCTCGCCTATCTCGCCGAGCGCCTTTCGTAGCCGGCCGCTGTCGCCGCGCCAGAGGCCTCACTACTGCCGCAGCGACCTCGAACAGCTCACTGCGCACTGCGCTGGTCGAAGGTCACCACGAGCTTGCGAGCCGCTCGCGCGTCGTCCACGCGTCCCACCGGTGTGGTTCTCGGGGCGGCCTTCGCGTCATCGGCGTTCCCGGCATCGAGCGATTCGCGCGCGACCTGGATGAACGCATCGGCGAGCGCCGCCAGCGTCTGTGGGCTCTCGGTCTCGGTGGGCTCGATCATGAGGGCTTCCTCGACGATGAGGGGGAAGTAGACCGTCGGAGGATGGAAGCCGAGCTCCATGAGGCGCTTTGCGACGTCCAGCGCACTGAGGCCCGCCTGGTGGTGAAGTGACTTCGCGGACACGACGCACTCGTGCATCACGGTCCTGTCGTAGGCGATGTCGTAGGTGCCGCGGAGACGCTCCTTCAGCCAGTTCGCGTTCAGGACAGCTACCTCGGACACACGCTTCAAGCCGTCGCCCCCGTTCAGGCGGAGGTAAATCCAGGTGCGGAGCAAGACGACGGCGTTCCCGTGCCACGAATGCACTCGCCCGATCGAATGCTCGGGCATCGTGAGGTCGTAGCCCGATTCGGTACGGGTGGGTCTCGGGCCAGGGAGGAACGGAGCCAGCTCGGCACAAACAGCAACCGGGCCGGCCCCGGGGCCCCCTCCGCCGTGGGGTGTCCCGAAGGTCTTGTGCACGTTCAGATGCACGATGTCGAAGCCCATGTCACCGGGACGCACGATCCCGAGAATCGCGTTCAGGTTGGCACCGTCGTAGTAGAGCAGGCCACCGACATCGTGGACCGCTTCGGCGATCTCGACGATCTCATCCTCGAACAGACCTAGGGTGCTGGGATTGGTGAGCATGATCCCTGCCACGTCGTCGTCCAGCAACGCCCGAAGCGCGTCAAGGTCGACCCCACCCCGGGCGTTGGTCCCGACCGTGGCGACCTCGAAGCCGCTGAGTGTCACCGAAGCCGGGTTCGTGCCGTGGGCAGAGTCGGGGATGACAACCCGGCGCCGGCGTTCGGACTCCCCGTGAGCGTCGTGGTACGCGCGCATCAGCAACAAGCCCGTCAGCTCACCGGCCGCCCCGGCTGCGGGCTGCAAAGTGGCGGCCTGCATCCCGGTGATCGCGCAGAGGCTCTCCTCGAGCTCGACGAGGAGCTCGAGCCAGCCCTGGGTGCACGAAGCCGGAGCAGCCGGGTGGACCTGTGTGAAGCCCGGGAGCGACGCACCGGCGTCGGCGGCCTTCGGGTTGTACTTCATCGTGCACGAACCGAGTGGGTACGCGCCGAGATCGACAGAGTACTGGCGGTGAGTGAGGCGTGTGAAGTGCGCGACGAGGTCACGCTCGGAGACTTCCGGCAGCGCCACTGACTCGGTCTGTCTGAAGGCTTCGGGAACGAGCTCTTCGGCGGTCCACGCCGGCAGGTCCGTCGTCCGGAACGAGGCGGCGTGGCGCCCTGGTGCGGAGAACTCGAAGATCGTCGGCTCGAAGTCGCGAGCGAGAAGCGGTGCTCCCAGGGCCCGGCCAGCGGGCATCGGCGCGCTCATCGGACCGCCCTCTCGAATGCGGCCGCGAAGTCGTCGATCTCCGCTCGGGTGCGCTTCTCAGTAGCTGCTACCAGCAATCCACCTTCATAGGCGGTTCCCTCGAAGCCTGGCCGAATCGGCACACCGGCAAGAAACCCGTCCTCCACGAGGCGCTCGATGAGCTTCTCGGGCGCCACCGGAGTGCCGACGGCGAACTCGCGCAGCACCGGGGCGCTCGTCAGCAGTTGCACACCGTCGATCCTGCAGAGAGCCTCGCGGGTGTAACGCGTCGCTCTCGCGCATCCCAAGGCCACTTCGCGGAGGCCCTTTGGACCCAACCAGGACAGCTGGATGGCCGCGGTCACCGCCATCAATGTCTGGTTCGTGCAGACATTCGAGGACGCCCGTTCCCGGCGGATGTCCTGTTCGCGCGCTCGCAATGTCATGACATAGGCGTGTCGGCCCTCTCTGTCCAGGGTTTCGCCAACTATCCGCCCGGGAATGCGTCTCACATCCGCGAGGCGGCACGCGAACAAGCCCAGGTAAGGGCCGCCGAATCCGAGCGCAGTACCGAACGGTTGCCCCTCCCCCACCACCACGTCGGCACCAAGCTCGCCTGGCGGGCGGAGCAGCCCCGCCGAAACGGGATCGAAGCACACGATCAGGCGGGCTCCGAAGTGGTCGGCGATGGCTCGGGCAGCGCCAATGTCCTCAAGGCAGCCGAGGAAGTTGGGAGCGGCGACGACTACCGCGGCGAACGGCCCGCCGCCGACGACCTCGTTCCAGGAGGTGACGCCCGCCGACAGCGGCACAGTGTCGATCTCGTTGCCAGAACCGCGTGAGAACGTCTCCAGCTGCTGGCGCCAATGGGGATGGACGGCCTGTGAGCAGAGCACGCGTGGGCGGCCCGTCGCCACCACGGCGAGATTCACCGCCTCCACGAGCGATGCCGCCCCGTCATAGAGCGAGGCGTTGGCGACATCGAGGCCACTGAGCCGGGCAATCATCGTCTGATACTCGAAGATGGCCTGCAGAACCCCCTGGGACACCTCGGGCTGGTACGGGGTATAGGCGGTCAGGAACTCCGAGCGAGAAGCGAGAGACCTCACGACTGCCGGGATCTCGTGGTCGTAAGAACCGGCCCCGGCAAAGCACACGAGATCGCGGCCGCACGGCCTATTCCGAGAGGCGAGGTCGTCGAGTCGCCAGGCCACATCCGGCTCGCTCATCGCCGGTGGGAGATCCAGACCCCCCGCGAGCCGTAGTGCCTCGGGAATCTCGGCAAACAGATCATCGAGATCCTCTAGGCCGAGAAAGGCGAGCATTTCGGCGATCTCGGCGTCGGTGTGTGGAACAAACGCTGCGCTCAAGACCCGGTCCCTTCCGTCGCGCCCGAGCCCGCGACCCGGACAGAATCACCATCGTTCTCGCTCGACGCGACTCTCAGCCGCTGGAATGGCGGCTTCACCACGACCGCTGGAGCCGGACCTCCCCGCAGCGCGATCTCGACATTGGCACCCATGGCGGTCTCGGGGGGCAAGAACGCGAGCGCGATCCCGCGCTGGAGCACGGGGGAGTAGTTGCCGCTCGTCACCACACCCGAGACTTCGCCGTGGACGAGGACGGCATCCTCGTTACGGGGCGGCCTGCGCCCCTCGGCGAGCAGACCGCGCAGGCGTCGCCACGGGCCGGCCGTGCGTTCGCGATCCAGAGCTTCGCGACCCCGGAAAGGGCCCTTGTCCCAGCTGACCACCCACCCGAGACCGGCTTGCAGCGGCGTGATGCCGGCGCCGAGCTCATGGCCGTGGAGGGGCAAGCCCGATTCGAGGCGGAGAGTGTCACGAGCACCGAGACCGGCCGGCTTGACTCCGGCACCGATGACCGCTCGCCAGAACGCAGCGGCCATCTCCGACGGCACGGCGCACTCGACACCGTCCTCGCCGGTATAGCCGGTGCCGGCGACACGGCACGGTGCCCCGCCGAACTCGAAGTCGGCCACCGCGAAATGCCCGACCGCCGCGGCATCCGGGGAAACGGTCGCGAGTCGCTGTCGTGCCCGCGGTCCCTGCACGGCGATGATCGCCCGCTCGTGGGTCACGTCATGCCCGCCGAGCACCGAGATCACCCGCGCCGTGTTGGAAGCGTTCGGCATCACGTCGAATCGATCCTCGCCCACCCACCACACGATCAGGTCGTCGAGCACCGATGCATCGGCCTCGTCGAGGAGGTGTTGATACTGGGCGCGCCCGGGTCCGATCCGGTGGAGGTCGTTGGTGAGGCTCGTCTGGAGCAGCTCGAATGAGCCCGGGCCTCCCACACGCACGGTGCCGAGATGGCTCACGTCGAAGACTGCGGCGTCATTCCTACAGGCGAGGTGCTCAGCGATGGTGCCTTCGGGGTACGACAACGGCATCTCCCAGCCGCCGAAGTCGACGAGTCGGGCACCGAGTTCGATGTGCTCGGCATGCAATGACGAGTGTCTGAGGGTCACCCGGCCAATCTAGCGGTGGCCTCTGGCAAGTACTTCCCCAGGAGGCTGAAGACGTCGCGGCGATAAAGGACCCTGACCCGGACTTCGGGATAGAGCTCGGCCATCTGGCGCAGCTTGCGGTTCTTCGCCGTGACCAGCTCCTGGCGAAGCGTCGTCAGCTCCAGGAACAAGTCGTGCTCGATCAAGTAGAAATCAGGCCGGAACGCGCTCGTCGGCTGTCCTTGCGGGCCCCACGCGAGAACGAACTCTACGGGCTCGTACTCCCAGAGGACCTCGTAGTAGTCGAGAAGCTCGGCAAACAAGCGTTCAGAATCGTGTGCGAACCGCACGGTCGCGTGCGGACGCTCCGGTACCTGGCGGGATCGCCGGTAGGAGAGCGTCTAGCCTCCCTCGGCAAGCCGGGCCGGACCGGAGGTCGTCGCGCTGTCGGTCGTGCCGGCGTCTTCCAAGGCGGCGGCCGGCGAAGCACCGCTTACCACGCGGCCGCTGTCGATGCGGTGGATTGCCGCGTCGACCTCACCGACCACCCCGGCAAGCGGGACGACGTTGAAGACGCCCTGGCCGCCTCGCAGCAGGTCGATGATCTCTTCGCCAGTGCGCAGCAGCACCGATCCCTCGCCGACAAGGACGAGGTTCGCCGTCGTGAGGTCTTCTCCGACTGACTCGCTGAGGCATTCGATGGCGCGCCTGGCCTGGTGCAGATTGACACCACCGTCGAGGAGCTGCTTGATCACCTTCAGCTCGAGCAGGTCCTTGTAGGCGTACAGCCTCTGAGATCCACTGCCGCGCGCCTTGGCTAGCGACGGCCGGCTGAGGCCAGTCCGATCCCAGTAGTCCAGCTGACGGTAAGTGATACCGACGATGCTGCACACCTGCGGCCCACGGAAACCGACTTGGTCCATCCTGTGCCCCTGTCCTTAGTTCCCACGCTCCCGCGCTTGGCTTTCGACGGAGCACAGCGCGGTAGTTACACCCTCGTAAGAAAGGCTACGGCTCGCGCGGCTCGACGTCAACGACCGGTCGACCCCTTGAGCTGGGCCGGAACGGCGGACGTCTACTGCAGCTTCAGCTTCATGGTTCCCATGCAGGCTGACCGGCACCCGCGCGAAGGTTCAGGACGTGAAGTCCTCAGGTCGGATCCGGTCCAGGAACTCCCGGAACTCTCCGACGAGCTCGTCCGGGTTGCCCTCGACGGTGACGTCCTCGTCGTCCGGTTCGATCACGAGGCCCTCGGTCTCCATGAGGTCGTCGGCGACATACAGCGGTGAATGCGTACGCGTCGCGAGCGCGATCGCGTCCGACGGACGACACGACACGACAACGTCACGCTCGCCGGCTCGAAGGTGGAGCTCGGCGAAGAAGGTCCCGTCGCGAAGCTCGGTCACGAGCACGCGCACCACCTTGGCACCGAGGGTCTCGACGAGCTCCCGCATGAGATCGTGGCTCATCGGACGCGGAGGCTCGACGCCCTGCAGAGCAAAGGCGATGGCAGTCGCCTCTGGTCCGCCGACGAAGATCGGCAGCGAACGGCGGGCGCCTTCAGTCTCTTCGAGCAGCACGACCGGTGTGCTCGACCCCAGGTCGACACGGACGGCTCTCAGATGCACCTCGACCATGACAGCAACTTACCGCCGTGAGAGCCGCTCGAACATCGCAGCCGGCTCGGCGCGAAGCTCGGCCTCGTCGACGACCTGCAGCCCCGGCAGGTTCCGGTAGCGCTCGTCGAGGTCCAAGCCGTAGCCGACTGCGTACTCGTCGCTGATGAGCTGGCCCACGTAGCGGACCTCGACCGGCAGCAGCCTGCGGTTCTTCCGGTCCAGGAGGGCACACGCGGCCGTCGAACGAGCGCCGCGCAAAGCGATCAGGCGGAGCACATAAGCAAGTGTGAGGCCGGTGTCGACGATGTCCAAGACGACGACGACATCCCGGCCCGTGACATCGAGGTCGAGATCCTTGATCACCCGCACCCGCGTCCGCCCGTCGCCGTAGGCCGACAGGGCGAGGAAGTCGAGCTCGCAGGGACCGTGCAACTCCCGGACGAGATCTGCGAGAAAGCAGATGCTTCCCTTCAAGAGGGCAACCAGCACCACGCCATCGGGATAGTCGTGGTTGATCTCGCGTCCGAGTCGGTGAGTGATCGCGGCCAGCTCCGTGGCATCGAGCAGGGACCTGATCCGGTCTTCTGGCCGGCTCACCCCCCGGTCAGCTCGCGTAGCGTCGCTTGCGAAAAACAACGCATCAGCGCTTCTCCGAGCTCGGCGAGCTCAGCGAGGTCTTCGATCGCACGGGCTCGCGCCTCAGGGTTCCGCTGCCTGAGCAGGGGTGTGACCACCTGGGCGAAGAGACCAGTTTGGCGGTCCGCGGCGTGCTTGAAGACCTTGAGATGCCGTGCCTCGATGCCATACGGCACGAAGCGGGCTGCAAGTTTCGCGACCAGAACCGCCTCTTCGTCATAACAATGGACTCCTGCCACGGTCCGGCCGGCGATGAGGCCGAAACTCTCGAGCTCCTCGACGCCAGGCACACCGAGACCGCTGGCATTGGCAAGCTCGACGAGGGTCAGGCTCGCTCCGGACAGCCCCGCGCCGGGCAGCCCTGAAGTCGAGCGCGGAGTGGCGCGTCGGGCTGGTCCGCCAGCGTCGTTGGGTCCTTCGTCACCGGGCTCGCCAGCCGGTGCCGGACCAGGCTCGGTCGTCGCATTCTGCGATCCGGCATTGGATTCGGGCCGGGTGCTGCGTGGGCGGCGGCTTCGCGAAGGACCGGCGTTGCCGGCAGCCCCTTCCTCGGGTTCCGGCGACCTGTGCCCTGACGCCGGCTGGCGGGCGCCGGGCGTGGTGCCATGGGTCGATCCCCTCGGGCTTGGTCCCGTCGCGCGCCCGGCGGCCGGCCCCGTCTCACGGCTCGCCAAGACATGTGAGTCGGCTCGGTTCGGTGTGCGACCACCCGCGGAGGCGGCCGCAGCGACCGGCGCCAGCGCCTGAAGCGATGCCTCACGAGTAGCCTCCGCCGTTCCGTGCGCGCCGACAAGCATCACCTGCGACTCTCGTTGAGGCGGCGGGTCACCCATCTCGAACAGCTGCGGCGTAGGCGCGTCCGAGTCGGTCATGCCGTTCTCGAGACGACCCTTGATCACCTTGAGAGGCAAGAAGTGCTCCCGCTGCTGGCGCAGGATCCAGCGAAGGCGTTCCACGTCGGGCTCATAGAACTTGCGGTAGCCGGACGGCGTGCGCTCGGGGACAAGCAGGCCTCTGCTCTCGAGGAAGCGGATCTTCGAGATGGTGATGTCCGGGAATTCCTCGCGGAGCAAGGCAAGGACATCGCCAATTGCAAGGTAGGAGCGCTCCCCCACTGGGGCCTCAGCCTGCGCTCGTGGAGAGGAAAACGAGCTTGAACTTGCCTATCTGGACCTCGTCGCCACCCTTCAAAGTGGCGGTCTCGATACGCTCCCGGTTGACGTAGGTGCCGTTCAGGGAGCCGACATCCGCCACGACGTAGTGGACGGTCTCGCGCCGGAACTCGGCATGGCGACGCGACACCGTCACGTCGTCGAGGAAGATCTCGCTGTCGGGATGCCTGCCCACCCGCGTGACCTCCCCCGTCAACACGAAACGAGCCCCGGCGTCCGGCCCGCGTTTGACCACGAGCACGCCCATGCCTTCCGACAGATCGCCTGCGGGAACACTGATCTCTTCGTCCGCAGGATCACCCGAGGAATCCTCCGGCAGGAACGAGATCGTCGTGTCGGTACTCGGAGCGAGAGGCGCGCCACACGATGAGCAGAAATTCGATTCGGCCGGGTTCCGGCGTCCGCAGTTGTTACAGAACACTCCCGTACGGTAGCCCCGAAAGTTGCGCTGTGCGTCAGACCATTTGACCAGGTGGGACACGAGCGAAGTGGGCGTAGTCACCTTCTCGCGCGTAGGACCTGGTCAGGGCAACTACGCGCCCGCCTCATCGACCGACGCTGCTCGTCTGAGGTCCATCCCCAGATCCCCTGTGATGTTTCTGGCGCGCTGACCGCGTACTCGAGGCTCTCCCACAGCACCGTGCAGCCTTCACAAGCAGCCACGTCGTCCCGGCACCGCTCCCAGCTCACGGGCTTACCCTTCGCGTCCTGCCGGGCCGTAAGCCGACAAGGTTTCGTCGGCGCGAACGGTTCATGAGTCTTTGGCCAGCTACCAGCCGCCCGTTCTGCGTACGATGACACCTCCGGTACTCATGACGCTTGGCTTGCCCACAGCGATGCATGCCTTGCTAGACGGACAAGCAAGGGAGCTAATCGAATAAGGGGGGTTCCAAACCATGAACCAGGTAACGCCGCCATCCCCGCTCCTCCAGACTTGCGAAGCCGTACTCAGCACACGCAGCCGCCGCCTGCGTCGGAACACGTGATTGCGCCTGAGTATATGGATGGGTAAGTTCTCCAGGCCTTGCCGCCGTCATATGTGTATTTCTTCATCGGGACAGTCCATGTCTTGCCCTCGTTCGTGCTAGCCACGTTCGCTTCGCCTGAGACCAAACAGTTCGTACTGGTACGGCACGCAATGCTAGCGTAACATTCGCCGCTGCCTGTGAGTGGATTGGAGCGCTCGATCCAGGCGGCACCGCCGTTCGACCTGGTCATGATATCGCCTCCCACGGCGATGCAGTCCCTGCTCGTTGGGCACGCGATACCGCTCAAGCTCTGGGGATAGGGAGAGAGCGGGTTGGGGCGACTGGTCCAGGTGGCCCTGCCATCTCCTGTGGTCAAGATAAGACCCGGGTAACCTACGGCGATGCTGTGTCTGCTGCTCGTGCAGGTGACTGCATTGAGGGAGGTACTGCTTGCAGTCCACCGCTTGGTCCAGGTAGCACCGCGGTTGGCGCTGGTCAGAATGATGCCAGCGCCCAAAGAACCTACGACGATGCAGTCCCGCTCGTGGGACACGTACTGGCATGCAGGTTGTAGTGGCTGCCAGAGGGGCGACTGGTCCAGGTCAGGCCTGCGTTCGCGCTTGTCAGGATAGTACCGTTCTGGCCTGTGGCGATGCAGAACGTGCTGCTTGGGCAGGTAATGCCCAGCAGGGGTGAAGCCTCGGTGGAGACCACGTGCCAGCTAGGAGCCGGCTTCCGCAAAGTCGCAATTGTTCCCTTTATCTCGCTGAACACCTCATGGCCCGACTGCGCATCCTGCGACCACGTCCCAGGACTTGAGTCGACAACCGTATAGGATCCGGCTGGTACCACCACCTTGGGTTGAGTCGTCCAGTCGACGTTAGGTACACCGGACCCGCCGTTGGTGACCACGTGCCAGGGCCCATACAGGGTGCCCTGTGACCTGCGTAGCGCGACGGTGCGGCCTGGGCCGCCCTTCCCGTTGTTCCAGTGGTAGTCGAGAATCATGGTGATCAGGTACGACCGTTTGATGGTGAAGACGGTGGCAGAGGTCGGGGCATTGCTCACAGTGCCGCTGTTGAAGTTGTCGAAGATAACCTGTGGCGCCGCGGCGTGCGCCATACCCGAGCCGAGGGTGAGCAGGCTGAGCGAGAACGCGGCGACGACTGGTAGCGGCTACGTGCTGGGTCGCTTCCATTGTCGCCGGTGTATGCCGTTGCCGAAGTCCTTCATGTTCCGCCTGTCGTTTCCAGTGCATTAACTACGTAAGGCAGTGACGCGGAGCAGTGTGGAAGTAGTCGCTGCCAAGGGGTGCGAGCTGCCGCTTGCATTTGTAGCACCGAAGTAGGTGCTCTCATAGTGTCGTGGGTCACAAGGAAGTGAATTGCACGGTAGCTGAGACTCACCGGGGCGTGCTCGGCCGACTGCGGCTGGACCACCATCACAATCGCCACTGTGGCGCTTCGGTTGCTCGCGCTCGAACCGGCGTGTCGGGCGGTTGGATCCGACCGGCGGTGTCTCAGGATTCGGTGAGCGAGAGGTAGCCGGCGGCGTCCAGGAGCTCCTCGAACTCGGCGGGAGCAGAGGCTTCGATGACGCAGAGCCAGCCTTCACCATACGCGTCGGTGTTGATGCACTCGGGTTGTTCGCCCAGTGAGGTGTTCACCTCGACCACAGTCCCGCCCACTGGCGCATAGACCTGTGACACGGACTTGGTCGACTCGACCTCACCGAGCTCTCCGCCCTGGACGACGGTGTCACCTACCGACGGCAGTTGGACGAACACGATGTCACCGAGGGCTTCCTGAGCGAAGTCGGTGAGGCCGACCCTGACCTTGCCATCCTCGAGACGCGCCCACTCGTGGTCAGAGGTGTATCTCAGGTCCTGCGGGACATCCATCTCACACGCCTCCTTCGGCGGGGCGGGGAACTCCGACGCTGCGGCGATGGTAGCCACTCGCCGGGCTCGGCGCCGCCCGGCCTGGTGACCGCGCCGAACCTGTGCCATGCCCGGCCTTCATGCGCGACTCAGGCCGTGCCTTCGGCGAGGATCCGTTCGATGTCGTTGGCCACCCGTTCGGCCCGTTGCTCGGCCTCGGCCCGGGTTCTCGCCTCGGCGTGGATGCGGGTGACGGGGGTCTCCGGATCGGGTAGCACGAGGGTCCAGCCGTTGTCATCGATCGTCTTCACCCCATCGAGCAGGATGAGCTCGGCCGGATTCACTTGCTCGACGAGGGTGCGCATGACGAGGCCCTTTTGCTCGAAGGGTGTCGGCACCTCCCGTCGGACGACAGAGGTCTCCGGGAGGGTGGCCACAACGCGCGAGAGCGCCTCTTGCCTGGAGGCGAGAAGCGAGAGAAGCCGCACGAGGGTGGCCACCGCATCCAGGGCCGGCAGGAACTGGGGGAAGACGAAGCCTCCGGAGGTGTTCGCCGCGAAGCGGACCCGCGGCGAGTCGGCAGCCTCCAGCAACTGCGTGGCCGATAGTTTGGTCCACAGCACCTCTGAGCTCGTCGCGGCGCATATTGCCTCCACATGGCGGCTCGCGTCCACCGGTACCGCGATCACGCCTTCGGGCTCCGCGCTCGTGACGAGCAGGGTGAGCGCGAGCATGGCCTCGTGGTCCTCGAGCACGTGGCCGGTGTCGTCCACGAGGGTCAGCTGTTCCCCGTCGGGGTCCAATATCGCCCCGAGGCTGGCGCCCGAGGACCGAACGAGTTCGGCGAGCCGAGCCGCGTGCACTGTCCTGTCAAAGCTGATGACGCCGGACGTCGAGACATTCGGGTTGATCCCGAGAACGTCGGCCCCGAGCTTGGCCAGCACGCTCGGCATGACGAAGCTCGTGGTACCGAAGGAGTAGTCGAGAATGAGCTTGAATCTCGCCGCTCGTATGGCGTCGAGGTCGACCAGGCTGGTGAGCTCATTGGTGTAGAACTCCAGCGTTCTTGACGCGAAACCGACGTCGCCGATCTCGGCCGCGAGCACCCGGCGCGACTCTTCGCGGTCGCAGAGCCGCTCGATCTTGCGCTGGGCGGCGTCATCGAGGTCCATGCCGTCCTCGTTCAAGAAACGCAGGGCCACCGACTGCGGATCCCCCGGCACGAGCCGGACCGTGATGCCTCCGACGGCGGTCCCGGTACGGGTCAGGAACCTGGTCACGGGTACCGTCGCGGCCTCAAGATCCTCGACATTGCAGCCAGCTGCGGTGATGCCGACCATCGCGGCACGCTTCAACATCCGCGCCGCCCGGCTGGAATCTCGCGATGTGGCCACGGTGGCGCCCTTGGGTAGCGTGGTCGCGTACGCCAGAGCGACGCGCAGCGCCACCTCGGGCGAGAGGTCCACGTTCGCGATGCCCGCGACGCCGTATCGCCCGAAGAGGCTCCTCGAGCCTCGGGACTCCCAGATGATCGAAGAGTTCACGACGGCGCCCGCCTCGATGATCTTGTGCGGGTAGACCTTCACGCCGGCACCGACAACGGCCTCGCGCCCCACTCTTGATCCTTCGCCGAGGATCACTCCGTCGTCCAGGTGCACGCCCTGGCGCACATCGCACGAGCGCGCGATGACACAACCTCGGGCGCTCACCGCAGAGGCGATGTAGACGTTGTCGTGGATGACGCACCGCTCGATGACGGTGTTGTCGCCGACACGCACGTTGGCGCCCAGCACGCAATGGCCGTGTAGCTTGACGCCTCTTCCGATCCGGCAGTTGTCGCCGATGAGCACAGGCCCGACGATCTCCGCCGAGGGATGGATCTCCGCACCTGCGCCGAGCCACACGTCGGGACGCAGCCGAAAACCAGGAATGTCGATGTATACCTTGCCGTCGAGGATGTCCGTGTGCGCCCTCAGGTAGGCGTCCAAGGTGCCGACGTCTTCCCAGTAGCCGCCTCCCACGTACCCGTGCAGCGGCCGACCAGCTTCGAGCATCAAGGGGAACACGTCAGCGGAGAAATCGACTGCCCGGCCGCCGGGTATCCAGTCGAAGACCTCCGGCTCGAGTACATAGATGCCGGTGTTGATCGTGTCGCTGAAGACCTCGCCCCAGCCCGGTTTCTCGAGGAAGCGCTCGACGCGCCCGTCCGCGTCAAGGATCACGACGCCGAACTCGGGGGGGTTCTCCACGGACTGGAGGGCAAGCGTGGCGACCCCGCCTTGCTTGGCATGGAAATCGACCATCGCCGTCAGGTCGACGTCGGTCAGGACATCCCCCGAGATGACCAGGAAGCGATCGTCCAGCTCGTCTCTCGCGTTGAGCACCGAGCCGGCGGTCCCGAGCGGTGTCTCCTCGGTCGCATAGACGAGACGGACCCCGAGCTCCGACCCGTCTCCGAAATAGGTGCGAATCGTGCTCGCGAGAAAGCCGACCGTCACGACGATCTCCTCGAAACCGTGTCGCCGGAGCAGGTTCACCACGTGCTCGGCCATCGGCGCGTTGGCCATCGGGAGCATGGGCTTGGGCTGGCTGGCGGTGAGCGGCCGGAGCCTGGTGCCTTCCCCGCCCGCCATGATCACGGCCTTCACGAGGTCACCGCCTCATGTTGAGCGCGCTCTGGCCGGTGCTCGCCGAGCGCCCGGCGAGCAAGCGGGATGTACGCGGCGGCAGCGACGAAACTGAAGATCAAAGCAGGCACGACCGCCACCCAGGTGACGTCGGTCAGCACACGGGCCCACGTCGCTTGTTCGTCTCCGAGCAGGAACAATGGGAAGCAGCACAGGAGCCCGAATGTTCCCGCCTTCCCCACCCATACCACGTCGATCCGTCTCGCCCGGAGCGCAGCGAGCACTACGACGGCCACAGAGACGAGTAGTTCGCGGCCGAGCACAACTGCTGCGAGCCAGGGTGGGACGGCACCGTAGATTGCAATGGCGAGGACAGCGGTCACCAGCACCACCCGGTCGGCGAGCGGATCGAGGACCTTCCCCAGGGTGCTGACCTGGTGAAGCCTTCGCGCGAGATAGCCGTCAAGAAAGTCGGTCGCACCGACGAACATCAGCGTCACGGTTGCCGCGATCCGCTCGTTCGGGCCGAACAGGAGCCAGCAGAACACGCCGAGCAGCACGATCCGGGTGAAGGAGATCAGGTTCGGCACGGTCCAGACGCGGTCGAGGCCACCGTCCTCGCCATTCACGGCTTCGGTAGGCACCGCCTCCACGCCGGCAAGTGTACGGGCGGCGGGCGGTTCCGGGCCCGCGTTCGGTCGCTGGGCCTTTTTGAGCAGGTATCCGGACTCGATGTCAGGGCTCTGGCGTGAGCTCAGTGCATTGAGACCTGGCGGACGCGCATGCCCGTCACGATGTTGGGCACGAGGCAGACATAGCGGTCCGCTACCCCGTCGAGTGCCCAAGGCTCGAGTGGGAGCGCCTTTGCCCGCTCGAGCTCCTCGACATCGGTGATCACGTGCGCCAGTCCTTGGACCATCACGCTCCAACCCTGCTGATGGTCCAACTCGTAGTGGTCGACCTCGAAAGCCACAACGAACCCCGCTGCGGCGTCGTTCAGCTTTGTACCCTCAGCCGACCGCCAGACGATGTCGCCGTCGAGCAAGGCGAAGTTCACCGGGAGCACGATCGGTAGAGCGCGTGCTGTAAGCGCTACGCGGCCGACCGGCTCATCCCGCAGCAACTCGAGACAGTCATCACGGCCGAGATCCTCGAAAACCTGTCGCTGCTCGCAATCCACGTCTCAAGAGTCGGCCGGTGCAGCCCTTTCCGGTTAGAGGCGAAAGTCACGTTTCATCCGGCCGTGCGGCGCACCCGGCGACAGATGGCCGGCTTCACGACCCGATTGGCACACACCATTCGACCAGCGTTCCCGAGGGACTGCGAGGCGTGATCGAGACCGAGCCGGAGAGCGCACGGGCTCGGTCGGCAATGTTTCGCAGCCCGTTACCGGCGGTTCGCCCCCCAGGAGGTCCGACGCCGTTGTCGGCTACAGAAACCATGAGCATGCCGTCCTCTGCAGTGATGACCACTTCGACCGACGAGGCCCTGGCGTGTCGAGCGACGTTGGAGAGCACCTCGGTCAAGACGGCGACGACCTGGGGCTGCAGTTGCACGCTCGTGACCGAGTCCACAGGCCCCTGGAACCCGACACGGGGTGAGAAGCCGAGCTGTTCTGCGGCAGCTGCGGCGACACCGGTGACCGCCGAGCGAAGGCCCCAGTCGGACATCGCGGGTCGTTCGAGATGGAAGATCGTCTCGCGGATGTCGCGAATGACCTCGTCCAGGCCGTCGACAACGTGATCGATCCGCTCGGCCACCGGACCGGTGGTCAGTCGCTCGACGCTCTGCAAGCCCATGCCGAGCGCGAACAGCCGCTGGATAACAGTGTCGTGGAGGTCGCGCCCGATTCTTTCGTGCTCGGCCGTAACCTGCAGCTGCTCGAGCTCAATGCGCGCCTCTCCCAAGGTGACCGCGACCATCGCGGCGTTGGCGAAGACCTCGACGAGAGCCGTGTCGTCTGGGCTGAAGTCCGGCGCTGCGCGGAGCCGAGCGACCACGAGGGCGCCGAACACCCGCTCCTCGGCGTTCAGCGGGCAGAACAGGCCAGGTCCCAAACCGAGCGCTCTCACCTCGGCTGGAACGCCTGTCTCGGTCGACAGGTCCGCGACGATGATCGACGCCCCTTGTGTCATCGCCCGCTTCGCGACGCTCGTCTCGGACGGGATCTCGATACCGACGACAGATCCGGCTCCCTCTCCATCACTGGCGCTGATGACAAGGCCGTCCTTACCAGACGGTACGACCACCCAACTCGCCGCGGCCTCGACCAGGCCGCGTGCGCGGCGCGCGACCAGCCCCAATGTGGCCTCGCTCGGCTCGCCGCCAAGCAGGCGCTGGGTGATCTCGTTGATCGCTTGCAGCCTTGCCTCCTGACGACGCTGATCGGTGGCATCGCGCACGAACGCCCCGACGAACCGGCTGTCACCGATTGAGAACGGGACGAGGCTGACGTCGATCGGGAACACGCTTCCGTCGCGCCGCCGACCTGTGAGCTCGAGGCCCAGACCCATCGGACGCGCCTTGGCAGCCTGTGCAAACATCCCCCGGTGCTGCTCGTGGATGGACCGAACCTCCTCCGGCACCAGCATCTCGACGTCGCGGCCGACCACTTCGTCCGGATCGAAACCGAACAGCATCCTGATTGCCTCGCTGGCGAGCACGATGATCCCGTCCCCATCGACCGCGATGACGGCATCCGGTGACGACTGCAAAAGCGTTGCCAGCACATCCGCAGTGTCCGCCACCCGGGATTGCATCGGCACAATACGGCTGAGCGGTCTCACCGGGGCGCGAGCCTAGCCAGGGTGTCACCTGAGCCGCCTAAGGCCAGGTGGGACCGGGCTCTCGCCACGAACGAGCCGGACCGCACAAGCCTGTCACGGCCAGCTCGTCGGTCCGCGATACTTGAGCGCGGGTCGGCTCGTCTTCCGCCGGCACGTGGCGGGCCCGAGCGCGTCCCCATGGGCTCGCGTAGGAACCACTCCGGAGGAGTTGAGCTTGAAGAAGACCGTTCAAGCGCGGGCGACGATCGCGGCATCGGCCGCCACGCTCTTCGAATGTCTGGCCGACTACAAGCGCGCGGATGTGTTCATCGAGGGTCTCGAGCAGCTCACCCCCGTCGCGGCTCAGACAACAGGCGAAGACGCTCAGTTCGAGGCGGTGCTCAAGGTAGGGGCCTACACGCTTCGAACCACCATCGTGATCACGTCACTGCAACCGGGTCGGAGCATCACCTGGTCCTCGGCAGGCGACGACGGCCAGAGTCTCACGTTCGAATTGAGTCCGGAGCGAAGCGGGACAACGGTCAACCTCACCGTGACTTACCAACAGCCGGGTGGAGTCGGAGCCGCCCTTATCGCCCCGTTCGTGGAGCACACAATCCAGCACCGAGCAACCGGCGCACTGGAGCGACTGCGCGAGCATGTCTCACGCGCGTGACGACACTGCTGAGGCGGTGGCCGAAGCCGTGTTCACGCTCGAGCGGTCGACAACGCGGCAGCTCTTGTCCAACTAGCGCCGCCTCTGGCACGACAGTCATTCAAGGCGGTGGCCAAACGTGTCGATAGATGGTGCACGACCCCCGTTGCCTTGCGAGGGAAGCAAGGGGCCGTGCACCGATACGAGTATCTCGCGAACGCGGCGCGCTGCACAGTCGATTCCTGGCACTCCACCGACGGAACCCGTGCTCGCTGAACTGGCCGATGCGAAACCGCAGCTCTTCGGCGCGTCGCCGAGCCTGTCAGCCCATTGCAAAGGGAAAGGGGGAGTCCAGCGGTCTAGTCGCTAGTGCCGAGCTGCCAACTGCCGTCTGAGGACAGCCTCGTAGAGCTCCAAGTGGAGTCGCGCGACCGCCTCCCAACTCAGAACCGTCTCGCTCGGCATGCAGCGACCCTTGGCCAGCTCCTCGCGAACAGCCCTTCCAATCTCCTCCGGCGAGCTGGCAAGCGGGACCAGGCGCAGGGAACCGTGTTCGTCAAACTGTCGTGTGTCACGATGGGCGGAGATATCGCTCGCCACGACCCGCGCCCCTGCCGCGAGTCCCTCCAGCACAACGATGCCGAACGACTCGCAAGACGACAGGGAGACGAGGACGTCTGCCGTCGCGTACCAGCGCGCGAGCTCGTCGTCGTCGACCGCGCCGAGTAATTGCACCTTTTCTCGAAGGCCCGCCTGCTCTGCCAGTCGCCGGAGGGTGGCCGCTTCCGGCCCGTTGCCGATCACGACAAGCTTCGCTTCTCCGAACAAGGGCAGCGCCTCGACGATGCGCGCCGCACCCTTGTACGCCATCAGTCGTCCGACGAAGAGCACAACTGGAGCGGCCTTCTCCTTGGCTTCTGCAGCTCGGAGCCAATCCACGTCGATCCCGGTCGGGATGACAACGGGACGTACCCCGGGTACGCGCTCCGCCACGAGGTCCGCCTCGGACCTCGAGAGGGAAACCACGCTCGCCGCCGCTCGCAGCAGTCTCCGTCCGACAAAGCCATAGGGCACGTGAGCAGCCCTCGCAACGAAAGTCGCAGGCCGGGCATGCATGTGGGGCGAGACGATTAGCGGGCGACGACCGGAGAGGTAGCTCATCGCGGGTGCTGCCGAGTGGTAGTTGTGGGCGTGGACGACGTCAAAGCGACCTCGTGCCGCACTCAGGTACCGGTACAGGCCTAGCGCGACAGGAACTGCCTCCGACCGCACACTTACCGGCCACCGACGCACGACGAGCCCGTCTCGTTCCTGGTCAAGCGACGGCGGGTCGCCGTGTGGCCCCTGAGTGAGCACCTCGACCTCGCATCCGAGCCCCGCCAGGCTCTGCGCGAGTCGTTGCGTGTGGCGTTCGACGCCGCCGACATGAGGAGGATAACCACTCGTGACAAGGGCGACCCTCATCGTGTGACCTCCTCGTAGACCGCGAGCACCTGCCGCCGGACGTTCTCGACCCCATACGACTTGGCGCGCTCTCTACCTGCCGAACCGAGGCGCTCTCTCAACAGCGATGACCCTATCAGCTGTTGCATTGCCCGCGCGAGGCTACCAGGATCGCCTCGCGGGACCACGATTCCGCCATCTCCGACCACCCCGGGCAGCGCGCCGGCATCCGAGACCACGACGGCCTTGCCGGCTGCCATTGCCTCTGCTATTGCCATTCCCCACGTTTCATCACAAAGCGACGGTTGCACCCCGAACAGGGCGTGGCTCCACGCGCTTCGGACATCGTGATGAGGGACACCCCGCGCGACTTGTACTCCGGCCTCTGCGATCTCAGGATCGGTCTCGTCAGACGTGATGACAAGGAGCCTAGGCTTCACACCTTCCAACTGCCCGTAGGCCTCGAGCAGGACGGGGCCCCCTTTTGCAGGGGCGAGTCGTCCGACGAACATGAGGTACGGACCCGTCGGGAGAAAGCCGGGCCGTGGCTCTGCACGATCGACTTCGTAATCAGAGATGCCCGGCGGAATGATCGTGGCATCGATCGCGCCGTGTGCGACGGCGACAATCTCGCTCACCGCTACGAAGCGGTCCACGCCAGCCATGAACGCCCGCGATCCCCACACCCCAGCGGTGACGAGAGCACCCCTTGCGACTCCGTAGTGCTGGCCGGAGCATCGAAGGCACTTTGTGCAGGCTGGACCGGAACACGGCTGTCCGTCACGGTACAGCAGCGTCCGCTTGGCACAGACGAGTCCGTAGTCATGCAGCGTCCAGACGAGCGGGGTGCGAGCGATGCCGGCTCGCTTGAGTGCGAGGTAGGACAGCCCCATCAGCCCGTGGGCATGGACGACGTCGAAGGGACCGAACCGACGCAGTAACTGCAGCAGCCCTCGGCTCACGACGGGATCGGGGGCGGGCGGGTGGTAGTTCCCAAGCGGAAGATGCCGAAGCCGGTGGATGAAGCCGTCGCTGTCCTCCACGCCAGTCATTGCTCTGAGACCATCTGGTCGAAGGGTGGCCAGGTGAGCCTCATCCCCTGCTGCCCGCTGCGCCCCCAGCAGGTTCGCGACGGCCTGCTCCATTCCTCCGACGAAGGGCGCGTACCGCTCGCAGAGGTGCAAGATCCTCATGGGGCTCGTCCGAACAGTCCCCCGAAACCAACGCGTCCGCGCGCCGGCGACCTCGAGCGCGCGATCAGCATCCAAAGTCCGCAGCCCACCAGCTCGCCGCAGAGCCACGCGTAGCCGATCCCGACCAGGCCGGAGCGCCCCGCGGCGAACACCGTCGTCGCCAGCCCCAGTGCGACGGCTGCGATCACCCCGTTCATCAGAGCTGCTAGCCGGAGGCGCTCCTCGATCCTCCATCGCGCCACCGCGATGTTCGTCGCCGCGTCCGGCAGTGCCGACAGGCCGAGCACCAACAGCAGCCCAGCTCCGTACCGGCCATAGCCCGCTCCGAAGACATCGAGCACCGGCCGAGCAAAGAACACGAATAGCAACACCGGAACCAACAGCGAGAGCGCGATCAGTCGCACGGCAAAGCGCGTAGCCGACCCCAGCCGTTTGCGGTCAGTGGGGAGCATCGCCTGGCACACGGCCGGTGAGATCGAGAAGCACAACCCCCCGAGCAGCCAGGTGAGCGAGAAGTACCCCCCCATAGTGGTCCCGACCTGGGCCACGACTAAGGCCGGCAGCAACTGAGGCGGTACCGAGCCCGCGACCGACGCCACAGTCTGCGGGCCGAGCCCTCCCCGCAGCACATGGAGCTCCCAGCGCGATCCTCTGGTTGCCCGAGCAAGCCACCATAGTGCCGCACCGCTTGTGAGCGCGCTAGTGACGGCCCACGCCCCGAGCAGTACGTCCGGCCCGTTGCGTTCTCCGACCACGATCAGCAATCCGGTCAGGGCGAGCTTGCCGACACCGAAGACGCCGTTTCGCCACACGAGCACCTTCACCTGACCGGTGGCGATGGCAGCGCCGTCGCAGAACGCGCCCACGGTCTGGCTTGTGCAAATGACAACCACGGCGATTGCCACCACCGCGTGGCGCACGAGAGCGAGGGGCGGAATGACTACCGGTATGACGGTCACGGCAACCATGCCGAGCACCGCGGCGGCACTTCCTCCGAGCGCGCTCCCTCCGAGGATGACGCCCCGCTGGTTTGCACACCTCGGGAGTCGCACGAGTGCTGACGCGACAAACGCCTGGCCGCAGACGAGTGAGATGACAATCGAGAGCGACGTCACACTGGCGCTGAGACCGATCTCCCGGGCTCCGTATGCATGAGCCGCCGCGAGCCAGTAGAAGTAGCCGGCGGCCGAGGTGAGGGCTTGTGCTGCCACCAGGCCCATCGTGCCGACCAGTATGCGGGACTGGACGGTCCCGACCACTTCGCCGTGACGAGACTGTTCAGAAGACACCGGACTGTTCCTCGCCGGTCACGAGTTGAAAGATCGATATCTGCGGGTTGCTGTACACAAGGCGCAGCCAGCGGGTATGCACAAGAACGGCGTAGGCGGACGATTGGACCGGCTTCGTCTCGGAGAAGGCGCCGGGTTCGTAGACCGAGTAGACGTAGCCCTGGGTGCTGACCTCTCGGTACATGAGCTTGTCCACAAGCAGGTATTGAAGGTGGTACCGGCGAGCTTCGGACTCATCCTGGTTCGTCAGACCGTGCGCGCCGAAGGTCAACAGCCACGTCGGGAACGCCTCGACCGCCGTCTCGTGCGCATAGCTCCATTCCACGAGGTCGGTGTCCGGGTCGGACGCGATCCTCGCATGGGAGGGAGCGTGCGCTCTCATCCACGCCGCCGCAGCCAGTTGACTGGTGGTGGTAATGCTCGTCCCCGACCCGAACCGGTACGCCCCCGGAAACATGTAGTCCTCGTTTGTCGTGATGGCGGTGTTGCCGACAAGCAAGATCACGATCCCAACTGCGATGAGCGCGCCAAGAGCGGATCGCGCGGCCCACGGCCACGGCCGCCAGCTCGACACCAGGCGGCTCACCAAAAAGGCCAGCATGCAAGCGACGCCGACCCAGGTGAACTCCCAGGAACGGTGGGCCCAGAGAAGAGCCCGAGGGGACAAGTCGAGCGGGAGGGAGGCGAAGAACGCAAGCGACATCACCAAGGAGGTCCACCACAACAGGCGCCCGCCGGGGTTCATCTCCTTGTCCGGCCCCTCCCGTAGCCGGTCCGAGCGATGCAGGACCGCGCCCGTCAGCACCGCTGCCAAGGCCAGCGCCACTGCCGCGATGCCAGCTGCACGCTCGTAGCTCGGAAGGCTTGAGCCAGCGAACACATGGTGGCCAGCCGTCGGCCTCAACAGGACCTCCCACAGGTTCTGCAGGGTGCCCAGCGACGGCAGCAGGTAGCTCCAGGTCCCATTCCAGTCGAAAACGGCGATCCACCCCAGGTTCATCACGAATGCCAGTAGCCCGAGCCCGAGCAGCACCACGTGGAACTGCCTGCCTTCCTCCTTCCCGAGCTTGCCGGCGGCAGAACAAATTCCGAGAAGTATGAGGGTTCCCATGAGGAACAGCCCGGAGACCGGCTGGGTTAGCGTCGTGATCGCCGAGCAGACCACAGCCGCAGCCAACCAGCGGCGGCTTCCCCGGGCCCCACGAACTGCAGCGAACAATGTCACCATGGCGATCGGCAGGCCCACGGACTCATAGGACGCTTCGCTCGAGAAGAAGAGCACGGCCGGTCCTACGAGATAGAAAAGGGCTGCCAGGCTGGCAAGTCGCTCGCTACCAGAGAGCTCTCTCACCAACAGCAAGACGCTCAGGAGCGCCATGACGTGGAAAATGCCGATCACGATGAGATCGCTGTCCCACAGCGAGAGCGTCGTGGTGACGTGGACCGCGGCCACGAGCAACTGGAGCACCGGGTAATAGCCGACTACCGGCACCACGCTGTTTCCCCCGAAGAGGTGCCCTCCCAGGAGCAACTGGGTTTGGCCCAGATGGAGCAACTCGTCGAAGTAGGCCGGTCCACTAGCGCTGCGCAAGACCTTCGGCACATAAGTGACGACACCAGCAAGTGCGACGGCGAGCATCCGTGCTCGCGGCGACCCGACGCGCCGCGACACGAGCCACCCCGTCAGCACAGCAATCGCCGCAAGCCCGAGCCAGAACCAGGTGAACCGGGCTGAGACACGCTCGCCATGCCGATAGGCAGCGAGAATGCACCCCGTAGCGGCGAGATAAGCACCGACAACCACCGCCCCCGCCAGCTTTGTCCCCGCCGCGTTAGGTCCAACAGCCGACGAGGGAACCGTCCCCGCCTCGCCGCCTGACTCCATCTCCTAACCCAACCACACCCAGGTCAGCACTGTCTCTCGCTTCCTCATCGCCGTCATCGCGGGCTACAACGTGCAGAATGTGCGACCTGCGAACGCGATCGAAACCTCCGGATTGGCGCCTCCCGATCGCGACCGGTTATGCGAACCTGCTCCATCATTTGCACACGGAACTCGATGAGCCGCTCGACAACTAAGAACGGAAGATATGAACGAAGTCAATACTCATTGCGCCCACCGGTTTGGATAACGAACTCGGATGGCCAGCCCATCCGCCGATCGCCAAATTCATGATCAGATAATAAGGNNTTCATCCATTCCCAAGCGTAAAGATGCCAACCTGCTTCACCCGCGGGCTCAGAGAACTCGTGCGCGTGATAATACGAGCTGTGGATCACGCATCCGACGGGATTCAAGTTGAAACCACAATGGAGAAACTGATCCACCCATCGATCATCATTGATCGTCTCGGCTATGTCAACTTCCCCTCCACCTGGCTCGCTACTCAGATTGGTCCTGAAAGATTGAGCCACAGCCCACACAGCAGGCCAGTATCCAGGTCCGCCATTTGGAAGCTCGACGCGGGCCTGAACCAGCAGGCTCGTTCCTTCGCTGGCCTTGAAGGACCCTCTTGTCTGAACCTCGCCGGAGGTCCAACCGTTTCCCACTTTCCGGGCAATTAGCAATAGATGCCCTTGTCCGTCGAGTCGAACATTAGACGAGGATGCTGTATACTGCTCAAGCTCACCTACAAAACCAGTTCCTGCGTACACAATCCATTTCGCGCTAGATGGCAAGGACCCGGCGCGTCCGCTGAAGTTGTCGGAGAATACTGGTATCCAGTGAGGAGATGTTTGACCCCGCGTCACGCTACTCACCGTCTGCTCGGAATGTCTTACCGTTTCGCTCTTCAGAGCGGCACAACCCATGAGGACGAATGCAGCCAGAACGCTCAGACTGACCTTCAGCGGTCCCAAGGTGTGAGACGGCCTCACTGTCTCCTCTTCTCTCTGATCGTCGTGGACCCGTCGAGTCCGCGGCGGTTTGCGTGCTCTCGCGCGAGCGGCTCGCCCGCTGGAGCGGCAAGCACGGGTACCGCTGGCCGCGCTACATCACCAACAACCGGCGTTACTTCACCCTCGACCCGCAAAGTCGACCGAACCGCACCTTCTGCGCGCTCGGCGTCACATTGCCCAGGCTGTCCGCGGTCTTCGGCGACCGCTTCTCGATG
>PLIM01000115.1 GCA_003139355.1 Acidimicrobiaceae bacterium
CAGGTTCGAGAAAGGAGCCACGGATGCTGAAGAACATCGACCCACTGTTGACCCCGGAGCTGCTCTATGTGCTGGCGGCGATGGGTCACGGCGACGAGCTGGCGGTCATTGACGCCAACTTTCCCGCCGACAGCGTGGCCCGTCGTACCTGCCATGGTCGGGTGGTGTCCCTTGCCGGCGCTTCGATGCCGGAGGCGGTGAGCGCCATCCTCTCTGTTCTGCCTCTCGATGAGTTCGTCGACAAGCCGGTGCGCAGAATGGCCATCGACGCCACGTCAGACGAACTTCCCGAGGTGCAGCAAGAGGTTCAGGCGGTCATCGATGGCGCCGCCGGCCGGCATTGGCCGATGGGTATCTTGGAGCGTCTCGCCTTCTACGAGGCCGCCCGTGGCTCTTACGCTGTGGTCCTCACCGGAGAACGCCGGTATTACGGGAACGTGCTGATCCAAAAGGGAGCTCTCCCCCCGGGGAGCTAGAGGCTGCTGAGCAATCCAAGTCAGGTGAGCACACTCAGTCAGTCGAGAAAGAGGGATGTCCTGCGTGGCTTCTACAGGAGAAGGAGAGCGAGAGATGACGACAGAACCGTTGCGCTGGGGATTGATCGGTTCGGGTCAGATCGCCAGCGCTTTCGCTGACGACCTGACCCTGACGGATTCTGGCCGGGTCGTCGCCATCGGTTCACGCAGCCAAGAGTCGGCCGACCGATTCGCCGACAAGTTCGACATCCCCAACCGTCACGCCTCCTACGAGGCGCTGGTGGCTGACCCGGCCGTGGAAGTCGTCTACGTGGGGACACCACACCCGATGCACTACGCCAACGCGCTGCTCGCGCTCGAAGCGGGCAAGCCGGTGTTGGTGGAGAAGCCGTTCACCATGAACGCCGATGAGGCTCGCCAGCTGATCGACAGGGCGCGCTCCAAGGGGCTGTTCCTGATGGAGGCGATGTGGACACGGTGCCTGCCGCACATCGTCGAAATCGGTCGCCTGCTCGCCGATGGCGCGCTCGGTGACATCGTGACCGTCATGGCCGATCACGGCCAGTTTTTCCCGAAAGATCCTGCATCCCGCCTTTTCGCACGCGAACTCGGTGGTGGTGTGCTCCTCGACTGCGGTGTCTACCCGGTGTCGTTCGCGTCGATGGTTCTCGGCAAGCCGGCTCGGGTCGTGGCCTTGATCACCCCGGCATTCACGGGCGTCGACGGGCAGACCTCGATGCTCTTCGGGTTCGCCAGCGGTGCTCAAGCGGTCCTAACCTGCACGTCTTCTGCCCGGACTCCGACTCGTGCGGCGATCGTTGGCACCGAGGCCCGCATCGAGATCGACAGCTTCTTTTACGCACCTTCCACCTTCACGCTGATCCGTCGCGACGGGAGTGCCACCCGCTTCGAGCCACCACACGAAGGCAACGGTCTGCATTATGAAGCCGACGAGGTCGCGCGCTGCCTTAGAGCCGGACTACTGGAGAGCCCACTGATGCCACTCGACGAGACCCTCGAGATCGTTGAGACCCTGGACACCGTCATCGCCCAGGCCCAGATCGCGTAGACAGGCGAGACGATGACGGAGGATCCCGCACAAGCCGCGCTGGTACTCGACCGGCTGATAGAAGGTTGCCCCGCCTGCACTCCCAGGTAGCACCTCGGTTCGCTATTTCCCAGCGGATCGCAAGGAGTTGGGGTCGTGCAAGGTCCTCACGACCTGATCGGTAGTTCCTCGACGCGGCGCTGGCGCGCCGGCACCTCCTCAGGGAGGGATCGGTGCACACCTTCTTCGCCGCGCACTGAAGAGGACGGGTCTCGACTGGGCATTCGGGTGTGCCCTTGACCTACCTCAATGACTTAGCGGCTACCGTGCTTGAGCGCACGGGGTCAATCTCAACGACGAACCTACAAAAGGTGGCCTATTGCTACTAGGCGTGGCACCCGGTGTGGAACAATCAGCCACTTTTCGAGAAATTCTAAGCAGCGAGCCTCAACTGTCTTCAGCCTTAACCTCGCAGACCGTCAATAGCGTGTCTTCGACAACGTCGCTCCAACCGTGTAAGGCGCCGGGCTCAAAGATGTATAGCTCGGGGCCGCAATAATCGATTTCCCGGTCACTTGGGAGGACTAACTTGCCGCGCCCAGTGATAATCTGGCACAACGCATAGCCGGGACCGGCATGAATTGGAACGGAGCATCCAGCCGGAATTCGATATAGCACGCTGGTACCGTTGGATGAGCGATGCAGTTCCGCGGCAGATTGCCCAAATTTATCTGCGTCTGACCAAGGCGGAACTTCGGAACTCTGAAACTCAACGTGCCCATCAACTAGATTGAAAATGGTCGTTCGCACGATGTAAATTCTCCGATCGATTCCTAGGCATCTGACTTCCTGATTAGATCATTACGCCCTTTTACGTTAGATGATGGCAGGGGCCACTGTCCATGATCCTTGCAGCGCGTGGTCAGGACCCACGGCTCACGCCCACCTGAGGGCGGCGCCCAGGGCTGTCGGAGGCATACGCCGGACTGTGCATTCCGACGACTCAAACCGTGAGTCGATGTTCTTCAGCATTCGTGGCTCCTTTCTCGAACCTG
>PLIM01000008.1 GCA_003139355.1 Acidimicrobiaceae bacterium
TTCTGAAAGCCTCCACTTCTAGCGATGCCAAGCGCTTCGGCACCCGCACGTCCTTCGTACAGGGTTCAGTATAGCTAACTTGAGCATGAGATTGTCAAGATCAGGGGGCGGAGCGCCGAGAGACTGGTAACGCCGGTGCTCAGGGAGCTCGTGTGGACGAGCGTGACGTGCCGGGCTGCAGCGGGGCCAACTCGTGCCCGGCCAGGTCGAACGGGTAGCCTCGAGGAATGCCTACGCTCATTGTCCTACGTCATGGTGAGAGTACCTGGAACGCCGAGAACCGCTTCACGGGCTGGACCGACGTCGACCTGAGCGAGAAGGGCGAAGCCGAGGCCCGGTCGGCTGGGCAGTTGCTGGCCGAGGAGACTGAGCTGCGCATCGACACCGTTCACACCTCGGTCCTGACCCGCGCGGTCCGCACGGCGAACATCGCCCTCGACGAGATGGGCCTCTCGTTTCTTCCGGTACGGCGGAACTGGCGCCTGAACGAGCGCCACTACGGGGCCCTGCAGGGCGGCAACAAGAAGGAGGCGGCGGAGAAATTCGGGCCTGAGCAGGTGAAGCTCTGGCGCCGGAGCTACGCGACGCCACCGCCGCTCCTGGAGCTCAGTGACCCGCGCCACCCTGTGCACGATCCCCGCTATCGCGACGTCCCCCCGATCGCGCTGCCTGCGGCCGAGTGCCTGGCCGACGTCGTGCGCCGGATGGTGCCCTACTGGGAAGACGTCCTCGGGCCGGAGCTCCTGGCGGGGCTAACGCCCTTTGTCGTCGCCCACGGCAACAGCATCCGGGCCCTGGCGAAATTCCTCGAGCACATCTCGGACGACGACATCGTCGACCTGGACATCCCGACCGGGTGGCCCCGGATCATCACGCTGGACGACCGGCTCGAGTTCGTCGAGGGCCGCTACCTCGGTGACCCCGAGGCGGTCGCAGCGGCAGCAGCAGCGGTCGCGGCCCAAGCCGGGCCTGTGACGGCGAACTGACCGTCGGCGCACCAGCGACAGCGCTCTGACCGTCGGCGCACGAACCGGCAGCGCCTCAGCTTTCGGCGGCTGCTTCCAGCGAACGCTCGAGCAGCTGGGCGACGTCGAGGACCTCGACGTCCTCGTCCCGGCCGCGTTGGCTGACAGCGTCGTCCAGCATGATCAAGCAGTAGGGGCAAGCAGTCGAGACGACGTCCGCGCCCGTCGCGAGCGCCTCATCGGTGCGCTCGAGATTGATGCGCGTGCCCTGGGGTTCCTCGAGCCACATCCGGGCGCCACCGGCTCCGCAGCAGAAGCTGCGCTCGCGACAGCGCCCCATCTCGACCGGGCTGACCCCGGGCACCGACTCGATGATCGAGCGCGGCGGTGAGTAGATCCGGCTGTGGCGGCCGAGATAGCAAGGGTCGTGATAGGCGACCTTCGCGTCCAGGCGGCCCGGGCGCAGCTTCCCATCGGCCACGAGCCTGGCGAGCAGCTGGGTGTGGTGGATCACCTCGAAGTTCCCGCCGAGGGACGGGTACTCCTTCGACAAGGAGTTGAAGCAGTGCGGGCAGGAGGCGATGACCTTGCGCACGCCGGCAGCCGTCAACGTCTCGATGTTCGTCCGTGCCTGCATCTGGAACAGGTACTCGTTGCCGAGCCTTCGAACCGGGTCACCGCTGCACGACTCGGCGGGACCGAGGACGGCAAAGCTCACCCCGGCCTGGTGCAACAGGCGGGCGATCGACTGGGTCGTCCTGCGGGCCCGGTCGTCGAGTGCCCCGGCGCAGCCGACCCAGAAGAGGTACTCGACGTCCTCGGGGATCGACCCTTCCACCACGGGGACCTCGAAGTCCAGGCCCGCGGTCCACTCGAGCCGTCTTGCGGCCCCGAGGCCCCACGGGTCGCCCCGGTTCTCGACGTTGCGCAGCATGAGCGCGGCTTCGGACGGGAACCGGGACTCGACCATGACCTCGTAACGGCGCATGTCGACGATCGCGTCGACATGCTCGATGTCGACCGGGCACTGCTCGACGCACGCGCCGCAAGTGGTGCAGGCCCAGAGGACGTCCTCGGTGATGACACCCGGCACGAGCGCCTGCCCTGAGCCGCGGAGCAGCTCGTCGCGCAGGTCCATGACGAGCAGCTTGGGAGAGAGGGGCTTGCCGGTGTTCCAGGCCGGGCACTCGCGCTGGCAGCGGCCGCACTCGGTGCAGGTCACCAGGTCGAGCAGCTGCTTCCATGTGAAATGGTCGATCCTGCCGGCGCCGAAGATCGTGTCCTCGTCCATCGTCTCCAAGTCGATCCCCGGGGTCCTGTCCAGGGCGCCGAGGCGCGTGGGCTGGCGCGAGAAGGCGACGTTCAACGGTGCCATGAAGATGTGAAGGTGCTTGGAGTACACGACCAGCACCAGGAACGACATGACCACGATCACGTTCAGGTCGACAAAGACGGTCCCGATCGTCCGGTTGGCCGGCACCCCGAGCGGCCGGAGCGCCCGCCCGAGGCCATGTGAGGCGAAGGCCCACCAGCCGTACGGGAAGTCGCCGGTATTGGTCTGAGCTGCGCGGTATACGAGGAGCGTGACGATCACGAGGGCGATCATGCCGAGGGTGATCCATGCGGTGGCCGTGT
>PLIM01000019.1 GCA_003139355.1 Acidimicrobiaceae bacterium
ACCTCAGCCTGACAGACAGGGCAAAGGCAGGAGCTGCCCGTCAGGGTTTCGTGCCGGAGTGGTTCGTGAGGGCGTCAGCAACCGTGGTCTACGTCTCAGGCAGCGTCGGATGCCCGACTGGCCTCTGCGCTCGTATGCTCCGCAGCAACGACGACGGACTTCATTATGAACGGGTCAACCTTCCGACCGTTGCGCGCACAGAGTCCGCCATGACGTTGGATTCCTTAATCGAGGATGCGCAGTTCGCAAGTCCGAGCGACGGCTACCTGATCGTCAACGGCGTGTTCTACATGACTAACGACGGTGCTCGCACCTGGCACGTCGTCAGCTTCGGGCCTAAGGAGTCGGTCCTCGCCGTCGCCACGACGCCGCAGTGGGCTTATGCAACGGTCTCTGACTGCTCGTTTGCTTGCGGGACCGACCAGCTTGCGAGGTCGGTTACCGGCTCGATGGATTGGTTGGTCGTCTCGGTTGCCCGCGCGCGGACCACAGCAACTGAGGTTGCTGCTGCTGTCGGACAGAGCGTCTGGCTCGCGTCCGGCATCGGCAGGGCCGAGGTGACACTGTCCCTGTCGACCAACGAAGGGAAGACCTTTGTAGTGGTCTGGCGTCAGCCGATGGTCGACTGCGGCCTGTACCCAACCTCCGACACGGTCGTTTGGCTTGACTGTTCCGGCGGCATGATGGGGGACTGGTTCCGCTCGACTGATGGTGGTCGCCACTTCCGTTTTATCCCCATTGAGACCTATCACGGCGTCCCGTTCGACCCGGTTACCAACACCGTTGCCTTCTACCTACCGGAAGCGAGCACGCAGGTGTACCGGACCACGAATGGCGGGGAGAGCTTCAAGCTGCGGGGCGTCATTGCTGTGAAGGGCGAGGTTTACGGCGTGAAGGTGTCGTTTGCCAACGCGCTTCAGGGACTCGCCCTCGTCTATCCGCAGGAAGAACTGTTCCGAACCACAGACGGTGGAGTCACCTGGACAAGAGTTCGGGTGTGACGCGATGAAGGAACCGCCAGCCCGCCTCCCTCTCGTGAGGCGATGAGCGCGATGCGCAAGCTCGGCCTAGTCGCGATGGTGGCTATGACGCTGATGCTCGCTGCATGTACGAGTTCAGCCAGCCGCCCGACGACGACCACCAGCCCCACGACCCAAGCCGAAGCTCCTCACGTCACCGCGACTGCTGTGGCCGGTGCCGCGGGTTACTTGTGGCTGCTCGGGACGTACCCATGTCCCACCGGGACCTGTCCTGTGGTTATGCGAAGCACCGATGGGGGCAAGTCTTTCGTCCGAGTCGGCTCGCCACCCCTCTCGGTCGACGCAGTGGAATTCGCGAACCGAGAGGACGGTTATGCGTACGGCGCCCAGGGGTCAGATGACGAGACTGCTCTCTACTGGACAGGAGACGGTGGGAAGACCTGGCGACTTGCACTTGCCCAGTTCCGAGAAGAGCGTCCTTCGGCAGTCGTCGTTGCGAGCGGGCGTGCCTACGTGCTTGTTCCCAAGGATTGCTCCGCATACGGTCAGTGCAAGTCCCTCGAACTAGCGTCGTCCGCGGTGACAGGCGATACCTGGACGATCACGCCACTTCGGGTAGATGCGGCCAACAACCTGGTTGGCTTGGCAGCTTTTGGGTCGAAGGTATGGCTCATCACGACCTTGGACGGAGGAAGCTACGCCGTCCTGCTCGTCTCCGACGATGGTGGCAGGAGCTTCGCCAACCTGCCGAGCACCGGGATGCTCGGCCTTGGCTGTTATGCCACGGCAACTTCGGCTATGACCCTTTGGGGCTTCTGTCCAACCGGCAGCCTGGGTTACCCGGTTCGCTCAACCGACAGGGGGCGGGACTTCACCACCATGTCCGGGTGGAATCGGGGACATCACCGACCTGCTGGGAATGGTGGCCTCATCTTTCCACTGTCGGATAACGAGGCTGTTTTCGAGCCGAACGGTCAGGGCATGTGGTTGACCCGAGACGGCGGAGCACACTTCAGTTTCGTGCGCTTCAGTTCCTTGTGGCAATCTCATAGCTACGGCTTCTACATAACCTTTGCCAGCGCGACCACGTGGCTAGTGCTGGGAGTTCGCCAAGAGCCTGGCGAGAACAGCCTGATGTGGCGCACCACCAACGGCGGTCGTTCCTGGCAGTCGGTGAAAACACCGAGCGTTTCCAAGCCGCTCCCCACCGTTGACCTCTCGGCCACACCAGCCGGATGGGTGCCGGTCGACTACAGCCTTGCGCAAATCTCCGTGCCCGCAACGTGGTGGTATGAAAGCCCGACTACTGGTAGGTGCCCGGGTGGTCCGATTCGCGGCCTTGTCCTTGTCCTTGTCGGTGCGGTGCATCCGGGGAAGAACACCTGCCCGCACCCCGCCCCCGCAGCCTCCTTCGCCTCGGTCGCGTCGGCCGGTCTGGTCGAGATTGCCGATCACCGGCTGAAGCCAACGGTCGTGAACGGCATTCCGGTGTACGTTCAGCCGGGGGGCCTCACGTACTACGTGCCGTCGCTCGATATCCAGGTCCACGCCAGCGGACCGTCGGCACGCCGGGTCTTGCACACCCTTACCTGGTCACCAGCCGCCGTGGCCCTGTCCCAGGAGCCGACGAAAGGCGTGCCAGCCTCCTGGCGTTGGTACACCTTCGCCGGTCTTCGCTTTGCAGCACCGCCGAACCTGCCGAAGGTTACGAGTGACGACATCGGCCCGGGCTGCCCCCAGGTTGTGCCAGGACTGGCACGCGAAGTGCTCCTGAGCACGGCAACGACACTCGGTGTGACCACCCGTTGCATCGTGCTACGCACGAAAGTCAGCCTCATCCGCTATGGCGATGGCGTGCTCGTGGCCTCGGGCCCCTACCAATCCGTTCAGCTTCCGAAGAAGTCACAACCGTGCCGCAGCTTGCACGGCCTCCGGGCATGTGTGACGAGCGGGACCTACGGCGGTGTTCTTGAACTGATTGTCGCTGTGCCGGGTCGTTCCCGACCGACCCTCGTTGAAATCGGCTTGGCCGGGAACGGTATGGTCGCCAGGACTATTCTGTACTCGCTGAGGGCGGCGTGACCACGGTGTGACCGGCCCTGGCCCGTCATTGCTCGATCGGGTAGGCGGCCGCCTACCGTCCGTCGATGTCGGTGAACGCGTCTCGGACTGCCTACCTCTCCGCCCGGAGCGCCCTGACGCCCTGCCGATAGTCTTGGCTCTACTACCCGCGGAAGGGCTGCGGGCGATCTGCCGACAAGGGCGCAAGCTCTTCATAGGAGGTAGAGCAAGATGGCAGCGAAGCCTGGCGACACGATTAGGGCACCGTCAGAGAAGGTCGGCCAGCCGGAACGCCGTGGCAAGATCGTCGAGGTCCTCGGCGACGAAACTCACCGGAGATTCAAGGTCCGCTGGGATGACGCGCACGAGACGGTACTCGTCCCCGGTCCCGATGTCACCGTCGAGAGCGGTTCCTGACCGTTCTCGCACAAGATGCCCCGCCGAGATCGGCGCGACGAGGCTGTCGGCTGCCACCGTCGAAGTTCCCGTTGACGTCGAGCCGAAGGTTGCTGCGCGCTTCGTCTGGGAGCCGGGCGACATTACGATCACGAATCCTGACGGGACGGTGGTGACGTCATGACCGATACCCCGCAGCCAGTTCAGCGCCCGCCGATCCCGCAGGGCTCCGAGTCGCTGGAGGTTTGGAGCGTTCTTGAGACGCCCTGGAAGAAGCTGGGCACGGTCATCCGCAACGGCGGCAGGAACGGCACGATCACCTGCACACCGCCGGACCTGGATTGTCTGCTGAACTGGCCGAGGCTACTTGGCTATGACGCGATGAACTACCTCACGGGTTGGTGCAACACCGCCGTCGCTTGTTGGCCGACGGGCACAGCCCCCGGAGCCCCGGAACCACTGTCACGTGACAGTGTCGACCGTGGACAACTGGCTACGCGTGGCTACCACCGTGGACAACTGGCTACGCGTGGCTACAACCGTGGACAAAAGCCCAGCGTAAGCATGCTGGCGGTCCTGGTCAGACGGGTGAGCTATCTGCTGTGGAAGTTGACCTGAATAGTTTGCAGTCGCAGGCCTGCCCGAGCCGCTGGGCGTGAGACCTGCGTGAAGGGAGGCCGGGAGATGTCGCAAGGCGGTGACCTCGAGCGCCAGGTGCGCGACTACTGGGACCTGGACGCGGCAACCTACGACCATTCGCCCGGGCACGATCCGCAGACACCGGTGGAACTGGCGGTGTGGGCGGCGACTTTGCGCAGGCTGCTGCCTCCTCCGCCGGCGCGCGTGCTCGACGTGGGGGCTGGGACCGGCTTCCTGACCCTGTTGCTGGCCCGTGAGGGTTACCGTGTCACGGCGTTGGACCTGGCACCGGGCATGCTTGCGCAGTTGAGGGCGAAAGCGCAGCGTCGCTCTCTCAGCATCGAGATCGTCGAGGGCAATGCGGCCGAACCGCCTCGCGACGGTTACGACGCTGTCGTGGAGCGGCACCTCGTCTGGACCTTGCCGGAGCCCAAGTCTGCGCTCGAGGCATGGCACCGGGCGGGGCCGACAGGGACGCTCGTGCTCCTGGAGAGCACCTGGGGGTCGGACGCCGGTCCTGAGGAGCAGCTCCGCGCTCGCGCCCGGGCCCTTCTCGGTCGGTTGCGGAACGAGCCGCCAGGACACCACGCCGAGTACGACGCCGACCTGCGTTCGGAGCTGCCGTTCGGGTCGGGCACGAGCCCGGAGCTGCTGGTCGGGCTCGTTGACTCAACGAGCTGGGGCCCCGCTCGAGTTGAGCGGCTTCGCGACGTGGAGTGGGCGACTCGGGCAGCACTGCCGTCGGTGCTCGACCGGTTCCTGGGAGTGACGCCTCGTTTTGCCGTGATCGCCGGTTGACCGCCTCGGCCGACCGGTGCCGCCCGAGGCGAACGCCGTCCGGCGGTCGAATAGCACGCTCGGACCCTGCACCCGTGGCGGTCTTGAATCCGACTCGCAACTGCCGTCGGCCACCAAACAAAGGCCTCCAGGAAAGGCTGCCGAGTCGATCGTGCGCATCCGCATCAACCGGCGTGACGACCGTGCACGCCTGGGCCGACTTGCCCCGATAAGTCTGCCGTCGCCACAACCCAAAGTAGCCTTGTGTCGTGCAACGGATCCTGCGGGGACCCCCGAAGGCCGGCCTCGCCTTGGCTCTCGGGGTTGTGGTCGCGCTCTGTGTCGGGTGTGGAACCTCCGGTCTCCCGATAGCCAAACCTGCCGACGCCGCTCAGACGAACCTACAGACAGCGCTGGCGGGTGCCGGGGCGTTCTACTCGTCGAACCACGACAGCTACCTGGGAATCGACGGCGGTCCACAGCTTGCGCCAGGTGTGTCCTCGATAGCCGAGCTTGACACCGGGCTGAGGTACGTCTCCGGGCGCCAGGGTTCAACTGGACCCGACATCATCAGCATCGTCGCCTTGAGTAGCTGGGCTTCGGTCATGAGCGCGTACAGCCCGGGTCTTCAGGCTTGCTACGGCCTCCTTATCGTCACTCGTGCCAGAGCACGCCCATACTTGCTTGCGTTCCCGAGCACCACCAAGGCGGCGACGTTCTACTTCAAGGCAGCCTCGTCGGCGTCAACGAACTGCTCGGCTGCGAGGGTGGTCCCCACGGCGCTGAGCACGACCGGGTTCCCAGCAGGCTGAGCCAGCCGGGTCGTGGCGTACCAGTGGCGCTCTACCCGATGGGCCGGAACGAGGCGAGGAAGTTGCGAACGGGGCCTGGATACTCGTCAGCGGCGGTAACGAACCAGGCTGTCGGTCCGTTGGTGGCCGCCAAGTACCCAGTACATCCTCCCGGCAAGACGCCCGTGGTACTGCAACCAACCGGCTGAATCCGCCACACGGTCATTCTGGGCGGGCCAGCGTCTTGCGAGATGACCTTCCAATGGTTCCGGCGAGCCAGGTGGTAGAGACCGCCCGGTGCGAACTTGGTCCAGCCAGGACTCCGAGTCGACTCCACCACGACCGCATCAAGGCACGCACGCCGACGACCATTGCTCTCGCTGGTACCGAACAAGAGGTAGGGCATGGTGGGCGTGGACCGGACCAGCGTCTTGGTCGGTTGAACAGGGAACTCGGCGGCGAAACGGGACCCCTGCGACTCGTAGGTCTGCACCGAGGCGTTGATGTACCGGCATCCGGCCACGACGTAGGTCCCCTTTGGAGGACCCTGTGTCGCGAGCACTCCAACCCCGATCCCGATGACCGCGAGCACGGCCACGACGAACATCACGATGGGATGCCGGAGCTTACGCATCACGCCGCCGTCAACGCAGAGAACATGGGCGCAACCATCATCGTTGTCATGCCCGTCGGTTCACCGCGGTTGCGAAGGATTGAGAAGTTCGACGATGAGCTCGAAGGCACCGAACGCAGCGGCACCTATCGTGCCGGTGGACGACACTGGTGCATCCTCGTAGTACCCGACGCCCTCCGAGGAGTACACACCCTTGCGAACCTCGGTCGTCTCAAGGACTTCCTTGTGCCAGATGATGCCTCTGATCACACCGTGGCAGGCACCGGGACCTGCCCGGGTTCCCAGGTCCCAGAGTTTGCCCAGGCACTCGATGGTGGCCGGGGTGTACGAACCTGGAATCACGAGCCGCAACGGGCCAGACTCGACCACGGTGAGGGTGTGGACTGGACCGGGACCGCGTCTGGTTCCCCCGTTCGTTCCGATGACTCGGACATCGACGTCGTCCTCGAGCTCAACAAGGCTCGGCCGTTGCAGCCGAGTGAGCGT
>PLIM01000029.1 GCA_003139355.1 Acidimicrobiaceae bacterium
CCAGGCTGCGCCAACGGCCCCTGAGGAGGTGACGCTACCATCGTGCAGCACCTTGCTCGGCGTCGGATGCCGGGGTGCGTCCACCGCCTCGCTGCCCACGGCTAGATTGCCGCCGTGCAGGCCAACGGTGAGACGCCGCGCCCGACCGTCGGCGAGACGATCACAAGGGCCCTCGGGTTCGTCGCAGTAGCCGGGGCGACGATCTTCGTCATCTGGCAACTGCGACCTGACCTCCTCTTCAGCTCGAACATGGACGTCGGCGGCGACAACGCCGGCCACATAGTGACGCCGTACTTCCTGATCCACGACCTGCTACCCCAAGGGCGCATCACTGGGTGGGATCCTCAATGGTTCGAAGGCTTCCCGTTGTACGTCTTCTACTTTCCCCTGCCTGCCCTGTTCGTCGCGGCGCTCTCGGTCGTGTTCCCCTATGCGGTTGCCTTCAAGCTCGTCACTGTCCTCGGCCTGGTCACTTTCCCGGCGTCGGCCTGGGCCTTCGGGCGGTTGGCGGACTTCAAGAGGCCTGTGCCCGCGTTGATGGCCGCGGCAACCTTGCCGTTCTTGTTCAATACCTCCTACACCATCTATGGCGGGAACATAGTCTCGACGCTCGCCGGCGAGTTCTCGTTCTCTCTCGCGCTCACGAGCGGATTGCTCTTCCTCGGCGTGTTCGCGTACGCGCTCCGGACCGGCCGGCTGCGTTGGCTGGCGGCGGCCCTGTACGGGGTGACGCTGCTGTGCCACGTCGTCCCGGCACTCGGCTACGCGGCCATCGCGATCCTGCTCGCGCTGAGCCGCTGGAACAGGAACACCTGGCGCGTGCTTGTTCCGGTCGGCGCGGTCGGTGCATTGCTCGCGGCGTTCTGGCTCGTTCCGTTCGCCGCTGATCTCCGCTACAGCTCGTCCATGGGCTACACGAGGGTGATCGGCGTCTGGTCGAACATCTTCCCGCGGGGCTATCTCTGGATGATCGTTCCAGCGGGGCTCGGCGCGCTCATCGCCGTGATCCGTCGAGACCGGACGCCCATCGTGTTCCTCGTCGCGACGGTGGCGTCGGTGGCTGGGTTCCAGTGGCTACCGGCCGGTTTCGTCTACAACGGCAGGTGGCTGCCGTTCTACTTCCTCTTCACAGCGCTTCTCGCCGCCTACGGCGTCGGGGAGGTCTTCCGCCTGGGGGGCCGCTGGCTGCAGCTCGACTCCTGGCAGGCGCCGGTCGCGATCGTCGTCGGCAGCCTCGCCGCCCTGCTCGGCGCGTTCATCGCCGGCGGCATTGCGATCCCGGGCTTCCAGCCCAGCGGCAGTCAGATCGAGGTGCCCGGTTGGATCTCCTGGAACTACACCGGGTTCCAAGGCAAGTCGGGCTGGCCCGTCTACCAGGGAATCGTGCGCATGCTCGACAAGGCCGGCCGCACCTACGGATGTGGACGGCTGCAGTACGAGTACATCACCGAGACCCAGAACCCCTTCGGCTCCACCGAGGCAACGATGGCTCTGCCGTACTGGACCAACGGGTGCATGGACACGATCGACGGGGTCCTGTTCGAGTCCTCGACAACGACGCCGTTCCACTTCCTCGACCAAGCCGAGTACTCGCTTCCAGGCGAGTCCTCAAACCCGGTCTCGTTCCTGACCTATCCCTCCTTCGACCTCGCCGACGGGATCCGGCATCTGCAATTCGGGGATGTGCGCTACTTCCTGGCCGTCTCGTCGCAGGTCGAGACCGCCGCCAAGAGCGTCCCGGGACTCGTCAAGATCGCGTCGACCCCGGGTTTCCCCGGCTCGATCGACCAGGTGACTGTCAGCCACCCGGTCTGGGACCTCTACCTGATCAAGGGCTCACAGCTGGTGACGCCGCTCGACCACCTCCCCGTCGTGGAATCCGGTGGCTCCGCAAAGGAGTGGCTCGACACCAATCTGAGCTGGTGGGAAAGCGAGAACTACTGGCCCGTCGAGCTCGCACTCAATGGACCACCGAACTGGCCCAGGGCGCCGGTGGGGACGCTTGTGCCCCCGTCGCAGGCAGTCCCCGTCGAGCCGACAACGGTGACAGACGCGCGTACGACGAACTCGGGGGTCAGCTTCAACGTCGGGCGGCTCGGCGCCCCGGTGCTCGTGAAAGTGCCCTATTTCCCGAACTGGCATGCCACCGGCGCCCTCGGGCCGTACGAGGTCTCTCCAAATCTGATGGCAGTGGTGCCGACAGCACATCACGTCACGCTTACGTACGGCACCACGGCAGCCGACCAACTCGGCAAGCTTGCGTCGCTCGGGGGCGTTGTCGGCCTCTGCATGCTCATGACGCTCAGACCGCCCGTGGTGAGCAAGCCGCCAAGCACGCCCGAGCCGTCGCCGCCGACGCGCGACGACGCGCCCGAGGGTGGGGCGCCGAGTCGCTTGGAGGACGAGACCGAACCGATCGCGACTGTCGCGGTCCAGGAGCTCCACGGTCCCTCGTTCCCGGAGCCGGGGCCCGAGCCGGGGCCAGACTCCGGACGTGCGGTATCTGAGCCGGAAGACGGCACGACCCAGAGGTGACCCCGAATTCCGGCTGATGGTGGGTATCCTCCCTTGAGGTGTCCAAGGATCTCGCGACCAGCTCACGAGCACGTCGCCGGTCCGTTCTTCACGCCACCGGGCATCGCCGATGGCCAAAGCGTGTGCTCATCGGCGTGTCGATCCTGCTCGTCCTGGTGCTCATCGGGGGCGTCGGAGGTTGGTTCTACGTCAACTCGGTACTGAGCTCGATCAAGCGCTTTCAGGTTCAGACCGTCACACAGGAGACCTCCGGCGCACCGATCGACATCCTCCTTGTTGGTTCCGATTCCCGCGCCTTTGTCGCCGGGCCCGGCCAGGTCTCCGCATTCGGCAACGCGGCCACGCAAACCGGACAGCGGTCCGATGTGATCATCGTCGTGCGGCTGGTGCCGGACACGCGTCAGATCGAGATGCTCTCGATCCCACGCGACACGTACGTCCCGATCCCGGGCTCAGGTGGCTCGAACCGGATCAATGCAGCCTTCAACACCGGTCCAAGCCTGCTCGTGCAGACGATTCAGCAGAACTTCGGCATCCCCATCAACCACGTAGTGGTGGCGAACTTCCAGGGCTTCGAGGGCATGGTGAACGCCCTCGGCGGCATCTCCCTTGACTTCCCGTACCCGGTTCGTGATCCGGACTCCGGCCTGAACGTGACCACGGTGGGATGCCAGAGCGTGAGCGGGACGACCGCCTTGGCGCTGGTTCGCAGCAGGCATCTCTACTACTTCAAGGACGGGAGCTGGAACTACGACGGCATGAGCGACTGGAGCAGGATCCAGCGCCAACAAGCGTTCTTCCATGCCTTGATCAACAAGGCAAACGGCGAGTTCCCCAACGTTCTGGCGATTAACAGCTTCCTGCAGGCGACCTCCCACGACCTGCAGGTGGACGCGGGATTCTCGGCGCGCGAGATCATCTCGCTCGGCCTGAAGTTCAGGAGCGTCGCCTCGACCAGCCTCGCGACCGAGGTCCTGCCGACCTATGGCACCCAGATCGACGGCAATGACGTGCTGATAGCGGCACAGCCTTACGCCCAGACGATGATCTCGAGCTTCCTCGCGTTCGGCTCATCAGCTCGCAAGGCTGTGACGCGCACGTCCGGCACAGCGACAACCCAGCCGGCCACGGCCACCTCGGCTCCGAGCGTGACCACGACCACTACCCCTGAGAGCCAGGTGGTCCTCGACAACCCCAAGGACTTGCCTGAGCCCTGGAACCCGAAGCCCTGCTAACAGACCGCTAACCGAGGCTGTCCTCGGCGGCGGCATTCGACACCGCGACGAGCCGATCGAGCGCGCTACGGGCGTTCCCGTCCTCGACGGCCGCGCTCGCGATCTCCAAACCGTCGGCGAGATCGTCTGCAAGACCGGCGACGATGAGGGCCGCCGCGGCGTTCAGGCACACCAAGTCGCGCCTCGGACCGAGCTCGCCGTCCAACAACTGCAGCCCCAGTTGCGCGTTTCGCGTCGCGTCCCCGCCTTTCAGATCGCCAAGCGCGGCGCTCTTCAGCCCGAGCGAGGCCGGCTCGATCTCCAACCGGCGGCGGCGGCAGGTTCCGTCCTGTTCGCGCACCGACTCGATCAGGGTTGAGCGTGCCGTGGTCGACAGCTCGTCGAGACCATCGTGACCGAAGACCACCATCGCGTGCACGGAGCCGAACGTTTCCAGCACGTCCAGCATCTTGTCGGCCATCACGGGGTCGGAGACGCCGACGAGCTGGCGCGTGGCCCCCGCAGGATTCACGAGCGGGCCGACGAAGTTGAAGACCGTCGTGACGCCAAGATCACGGCGCACCGGCGCCGCGTATCGCATCGCCGGATGAAAGCGCGGAGCGAAGCAGAAGCCGATCCCGGCCTCGTCGATGCATCGTCGCACCCCGCTGGGGCCGAGGTCGATGACCACGCCGAGGGCTTCGAGCACATCGGCCGAGCCGGCAAGCGACGAGGCTGCACGCCCGCCGTGCTTGCAGACGACCGCGCCTGCGCCGGCGACCACGAGGGCACTGAGTGTGGAGACATTGATCGTGCCGCTACGGTCCCCGCCCGTACCGCAGGTATCCACGACCTCGACGCCGACCTCGAGGCTCTCGCCGTGGGCCCGCATCGCGCGCACAAGGCCGGTCATCTCCTCCACGGTCTCACCCTTGGTTCGCAAGCCTGCCACGAAAGCGGCGATCTGGGCCGGGGTCGCTGTGCCCTGGAGCACGTCGTCGAGGGCTGCGGAAGCCTCGTCCGCCGTCAGATCCTGCCGACTGAAGACTCTTCCGAGAACCGCCGGCCATCCGCCGATGGTCTCGAGCGTGGTCACCATCGCCGCCTCAGCCCCACCAGAGGTGGCGGTCGAGCACACCCCGTGCCGCGATGAGGTTCAGCTGGACCTGCGACGCCCTCTCGTCGATCTCTCGCGGCCGAGGCAGCACCTTTCCCTTGGCCAGCCTCGGAACCGCTTCACACAGCGCGGTCAACTCCTCGGTGGGGTCGAAGTCCACCCAGGGAGGCTACCTCGACGCTTTCGCCCCTTCGTCCTTGAAACGAACTGAGACCCAGCCGCGTCAGGCGGACTTACGGTGCTGGCGGAGCATCCGGCGACGCTCGCGCTCGGTGCGCCCGCCCCATACGCCTTCACGCTCGTGGGCGGCAAGTGAATACTCGAGACACGCCTGGCGTGCCGAACACGACGCGCAGACCGCCTTCGCCTCTTCGGAGTCGACATCCGATACGGGGAAGAAGACGTCTGGGTCAACCCCTCGGCATGCGGCTCTTTGGCGCCAATTGGCGTTCATCCCAGTTCGCTTTCTTCGTCTTTCGGTCGTCGATGGCGACCTGCCGCGACAAGACCGATTTGCAGGGGATCGGTCGGCAGCAGCGGCGCTCTTATCGCACGCCAGGGGGTTCGCCGGCCGAAGTCTCGATTATGAATGATCGTAACGAAACTGTCAACGATTCGCATTCCGGCCGGCCTGTCCAGCTGTGCCGGCAGGTGTGCTAGTCGTCCTTCCAATCTTCGGCCGACAAGGCCTTCGTCTTGACAGGCAAATCCGCTCAGAAGCGACAAGTCGGGTGCTCGACCGCGATCGGGGCCTGCCCTTGGACCGAGCCTCGGCGGCGGCTTTCGCTGACGCAAACGAGCGTCTCGGTGGCCTGGTCTTGTCGTCTGTCTGTGGCAGGCTGTCGAGACGGTGCCTTGATGAGACGACCAGCGACCATGTTCGACCGGGAGGTCGCTCTATCCAAGCTGGCCGACGAGAGCTTCGACGTCGTCGTCGTGGGCGGAGGCATCACCGGAGCCGGCGTTGCGCTGGACGCGGCCTCGAGAGGGCTGCGCACCGCGCTCGTGGAACGTGGCGACTTCGCGTCGGGCACGTCCTCGAAGTCCTCCAAGATGGTGCACGGCGGCTTGCGCTACCTCCAACAGCATGAATTCGGCCTCGTCCATCAAAGCCTCAGCGAGCGTCGTCTCCTGCTGCAGAACGCGCCTCACCTCGTCGAACCGCTCACGTTCCTCATTCCCCTGTTCGGCAAGGGAGGAGTCGTTGACCGGGCCGTCGCGCGAACGTACTCGACCGCGTTGTGGATGTACGACCTCGCCGGTGGATGGCGAATCGGCAAGCGCCATCGTCGCATCACCGCTGAAGAGCTTGCCTCTCACTTCCCCACGCTGCGCACCGACCGCCTCGTTGCCGGATTCGTCTACTACGACGCCTGGGCCGACGACGCCCGGCTGACTCTTGCCATCTTGCGAACCGCCGTGCTCGAGCAAGCGGCCGTCGTCGTGAACTACGCCCCGGCCGTCGGCCTTGTGCACGATGAGACATCCCACCTGAGCGGTGTACGGGTCGCGCCCGTCGCCGAACCTCGCTCCGGCACCTGGCTGGCACAATCGCCAGGAACCGACGCCGGCCCCGATGTGCTCGAGGTCCGGGCGAAGGTCGTCGTCAACGCGACCGGCGTGTGGGCCGATGAGCTCTGCCGCCTGGACGACCCCACCTACCCGACATCGATTCGCCCAGCCAAGGGCATCCATCTCACGGTCCCGCGCAGCAAGTTGCCCTGTGACCTCGCGATGGTGCTGCCGGTGCCGGAAGACCGCCGCTCGATCACCGTCATACCTTGGGACGAGCACACCTATATCGGGACGACCGACACCGACTACAGCGGCCCGCTGGACGACCCCCGCGTCGAGCCGGGCGACATCGACTACCTGCTCAACGCCGTGAACGCGGCCGTCTCGTCGCCGCTTGGGCCGCAGGACGTGACCGCGAGCTGGGCGGGCTTGCGCCCCTTGCTCGCCACGGCGGATGCTCACGGCCGTGTCCCGGGCGTGCACACAGCCGACCTCTCCAGACGCCACAAGGTTGAGCGATCGGCGTCCGGGCTCATCACCGTTACCGGGGGCAAACTGACGACCTACCGCAAGATGGCGGCTGACACTGTCGACGCCGTCCAGCGTGAGCTCGGATCGCGCATCGTGGCGTCCCGCACGAAGAACCTGCGCCTTCGCGGTTCGGAACCCGTCAACGCCCTGCAAGTCCGCGAGCTCGCCGACAAGCTCGGTCTCGACGCGCAGGTCCTGGACCACCTCCAGCGTCGTTATGGAGGAGAGATGATGGCCGTGCTCGGCCTCGGCTTCGATCGACCGGAGCTTCGTGAGCGCCTCGTCGAAGGTCTCGAGCACCTCGAGGCGGAGGTCGTGTACGCGGCTCGGTTCGAAATGGCCACCTGCGTCGAGGACGTCCTGTCGCGCCGTACCCGTGCCCTCCTGCTCGACGCCCGATCCGCGGCCCTGGCGGCGGTCCGGACCGCTGAGTTGCTGGCAGCCGAGCTCGGCTGGGGCGCCGTTCGTGCGCGCGAAGAGTGCACGGCGTTCTCCGGCATCGGCCAGCACGACCTCGCTGCGGCAGCGTCCCTTGCTGACCAAGCCTTCTTGGGCCCGGAGACCTGAGCCCTCGTGCACGACGAGCGCAGGGCGGCGCCAGCGCCGATCGAGATCGGCGTCGGGAGCGGCGAGATCAAAGAGCGGCTCGGCGGTGAGCATGTCGCGCTCGGCGACCGTTTTCTCGAGCGCCTCTCCGGCGCATGCGCCATCATCGACGTTTCTCCGGACTCACTGGCCGAGGCGGGCCGAGACTGGTGGCCCATCTCACTCAGATGGGCGCTATCGGGTGCCGTGCCCGCCCGGCCCGGCGTCATCGCTCGACCAGCCGACACCGCCGAGGTCGCCGGCGTGCTCAGATGCTGCAACGAAGCCGGCATCCCCGTCACCGCCGCTGGTGGGCGCAGCGGTGTCTGCGGCGGCGCCGTCCCGATCTTCGGTGGTGTCAGTCTCGATTGCTGCGGTCTCGGCGGCGTGCAGGAGGTTCACAGTGCAACTTCGCTCGTCGATGTCCGAGCCGGCACTTTCGGGGACGATCTCGAGCACGAGCTTCGCTCCGCTCATGGGATCACGATCGGCCACTGGCCCCAGTCTGTCGCGCTGGCGACCATCGGAGGGTCGATCGCGTGTCGCGGTGCGGGCCAGTACTCCACCCGCTACGGAAAGATCGAGGACATGGTCGCCGGTCTCGAAGTGGTTCTCGCCGACGGGACCGTCGTGCGCACGGGCGCGCTGGCCGGACGAGGAGCCGGGCCACGCTCGGCAATGGGCCCGGACTTGATGAGCGTGTTCGTCGGTAGCGAGGGGACGCTCGGCGTCATCACCTCTGCCCGGCTCCGCGCGCACCCGGTCGCTCTCGAGGAACGGCGCGCAGCGTGGGCGTTCCCGAGCTTCCCTGAGGGTCTCGAGGCGCTCCGCCGGACCCTTCAGCGCGGCGCGACCCCCGCGGTGGTGCGCCTCTATGACACGACCGAGTCGCAGCTAAACTTCGACGGTCTCGACACCAACGTCCTCATCGCACTCGACGAAGGAGACGCCCTCATCGTCGACGCCGCGATGCGGGTGCTCTCGGAGGAGTGCAGGACCGCTGAGCCGCTCGACATCGGCCTCGTCGGGCGCTGGTTCGCCCACCGCAACGACGTATCGGTGCTCGAGGCGGTCATTCGGGCCGGGATCGTCGTCGACACGATCGAGATTGCCGCACCTTGGGATGCACTGGCGAGCATCTACGACGGCGCGTTGACGGCGCTTCAGGAGACGGCCGGGATCGTCGCAGCCTCAGCCCACCAGTCGCACGCGTACCTCGAGGGCGCCTGCCTCTACTTCACGTTCGCGGGTTTGGGCCCTGACCCCGGTGACGACGCCTGGGCGGAGGGGTTCTACCGGCGTTGCTGGCAGGCCGTCCTCGGGGCCACTTTGGCCAAGGGTGGCTCGATCAGCCACCACCACGGCATCGGAGTCGTGCGCGGCCCGTACCTGCCCGATGCACTCGGCACCGGTTTCGAGGTGCTCAAGAGGCTCAAGACGGCGCTCGATCCTCGGGGCATCTTGAACCCCGGAAAGCTCGGCCTCCCCTCGCCGTTCGGCGCCTCGCCCTGGCCAGGTAGTAGTTAGCCTTGGTTGGCAGCTGAGCGCCGGCCGTGTTCACGGGCCAGCTGAACGACAGGTGCCCAAAGTGGGGGTACGCTCGCTCAGCGTGAGGAGTTATTCGTGACGACCGATGACATGGTCAGGGAAGCCACCGTGAACCCGTCGCTCGACGACGCCCTCGAGTTGGCGGCGTCGCTCCAGGCAAATCTGAACGCCGTTGTCCTCGGTACCCCGGGGGCGGTCGTCGCGGCGACTACGGCAGTGCTGGCAGCGGGACACCTTCTCATCGAAGATGTGCCAGGCGTCGGCAAGACAATGCTCGCAAAGGCGGTCGCAGTCTCCATCGGCACTCGCCTCGCCCGGATCCAGGGCCACCCGGACCTGCTCCCGTCCGACATCACTGGTGTCTCGATCTACTCGGCCTCGTCTGAGACTTGGGAGTTCCGGCCGGGTCCCGTCTTTGCCCACGTGGTTCTCTTCGATGAACTGAACCGGACCCCACCGAGAAGCCAGGCAGCGCTGCTCGAAGCGATGGAAGAGCGACAAGTCACCGTCGACGGCGAGTCGTGGCCCTTGCCCGAGCCGTATCTCGTGCTGGCGACCCAGAACCCGATCGATCAGACGGGCACGTTTCCTTTGGTGGAAAGTCAGATGGACCGCTTCCTTCTCGCCACGCGCCTCGGTTACCCGGACGAGATCACCGAGACGAAGCTCGCTGTGTCTCACGGGGCGCAGCCATTGCTTTCCTCGCTCTCGCCCGTGTGCACGCCGACGGGCCTGGCTGCCGCCCAGGCGGCCGTCGCCGACGTGCCGGTGGCGCCCACCGTCGCGAGCTATGCCGTCGCCATCGTGCGGGCGAGCCGGGCGGACCCCCTCATCCGTCTCGGTGCGAGCCCACGTGCGGCAATCGGCCTTCTCGCTGCCGCACGTGCACACGCCGTGATCGCCGGCCGGGGTTTCGTGCTTCCCGACGACGTGAAGGCAGTGGCCGTCAGTGTGCTCGCTCACCGCTTGGTCACCGATGCCGCTCCGGTCGCCGCCTTCGATTCCGGGATCGCGGCAGTGCAGGCGATCCTCGAGCGGGTTCCTTCGCCGAGGCCCTGATGCGACGGCGCTCCCGCCAGCATCGTCCGGCGGTCGACGGGGCGCGCGAGGCGATGGCCCCGAGACAGCGCGTGCGTCACTTGGCTCTTCCCGAGCGTGCCTTCGGGCCGGTCGCCGGCACGGCGCTCTTGTTGTTCATGTGGGCCGGCGTGGCGCACGCGAGCGGCTCCGGCTGGGTGCAGACCGTGGGCGCGGTAGTTGCCGGCTTGCTCCTTCTCGGCCTGGTCGCCCCTGCGTTTGCGGCTCCGGGGCTCACCCTCGTCTGCGAGAGGTGCCCCACCGATGCAACCGCCGGCTCGGCAGTGGAGATCGACGTCGTCGGGAATCGATCGATGCGATGCACCCCTCGATCGCTCCGAGGAACGCCCCTGCTGCTGGCGCGGAGGATTCCTGCGCGCCTTGTCATCGTGCCGCGCCGCCGAGGCGTCATCTCGACGGTCACGGTCCGGGTCGCCACCGCTGCGCCGTTCGGCCTGCTCTGGTGGTCACGAGATCAGGTCCTCGAGCTCACCCACCCGCTCTATGTCGCGCCACAACCCCTGAAGCGGGGTGCGGCACTGCGCCAAACGCTCACGCCGGAGGAGGGCCACGGGCCCCCGCGTCCGACGCTCACCGGCGACTTGCGGGGAGTTCGCCCCTACCAGCATGGCGATGGTCGGCGACGTGTTCACTGGAATGCAAGCGCCCACACTGGTGACCTCATGGTCCGCGAGTCCGAGAACCAGACTGACGACCCGATCCGGATGGTGGTCGATCTCCCCCGAGACCTCGACGCCGCCGACCGGCTCGCCGAGGAGGCGATGGGCGAGATCGTGGCGCAGCTGAGCAAGGGCCGTCGTATCGTGCTCGAGACCACCGAGGTCACCGGCAGGGTCGTCGCTCCTGTGGCCGAGCGCCTCTCAGCCGGGCGGCGCCTCGCCCGCTCGGTGGCCTCTTCAGATGCGCGCTAGGCAGGTCAGCGTGCGGAGAGGCTCGGACTCAGTGGGCCAGGCGGGCCGCCCGGGCGCGGCGGACCGACGTGGAATCGGCTTTGTCGAGATGGTCCGGCGCGCAAACGCCCCTCTCCCGCCAGAGCATTCCGTGACCTTCCGGATCGCGACGGCGGTCGCCGTCCTGACCGGCATCCTCTCCTGTGCCGCGGTGGGCGAGGTATCGGTCTCGAGCGCCGTCTTCGCGTCTGTGGGAACCGTGGCCGGCATGGTGTTCTCCTACCTGACGCGTGTCAAGCCGTGGCAGTGGGTGAAGATCCTCCTCGCCGTCGCGGTGCTCGGCATCTTCGCCTCCTTCGTCCTCCAGATCCTCGGCGCGGCCCAAGTTGGCCAGCTGAGCTCGATCGAGGTCCCACTCGCCGGCTTGTTCACCTGGGTTCAGCTCATCCACTCCTTCGACGTGCCGGCAAGACGTGACCTGCTCTTCTCGCTCGCTGCGGCCGGCGCGCTCGTGACTCTCGGAGCGGCCCAGGCGGTCTCGGTCGGTTTCCTCGCCTACGTCGCAGTCTGGCTCGGAGCCTGCCTCGTCGGGCTGGGATGCTCGTGGCGTTCGATGACCGGAGGTGTCGGGCCCATTGCGCTGGGCTCGATAGCGACCACGGGCCTCGTGGTCGTGCTGGCCGGTGCGGGCTTCCTGGTCCTGTTGCCGGCACCCCGAGCCACTCAGTTGATCACTCTGCCCGCCTCGCTCACCTCGTACCTTCCCCTTCGAGATCCCGGTGGCATCACCGGGACCGGAGACCAGTCGACCGAGCCCGCCCAGGCCGGCAAGGCGAGCGGGGCAACCGGGGTCGGTGGCTACCTCGGCTTTGCGACCGAGCTCGACATCGCCGTCCGCGGCGCGCTCGGCGACGAGGTCATCATGCGAGTGCGAGCAGACCGGCCCGGCTATTTCCTCGGGATGACCTACGACACCTGGGACGGCCAGAACTGGAAACGTTCGCCTCCGACGGCGAGGATCGTGCAGCTGACGACCGGATCGCCCTTCGACGTGAGCTCTGTCTTGAGCTCCTTCGCCCAGGCGCAGGGTCAGATGGATGGCGGAATGGTCCCGGGCCTGTACGGCGATGAACTTGGGTCCGGGCCGGCCAACATACAGACGTTCTATGTGGCACAGCCCATCGCGAACCTGCTGTTCGCGACCCCCGATCCCACTGAGGTCTACTTCCCCGAACACTCACTGATCGTCGGTGGCGACGACTCGATGCGATCCACGATCGCGATGACCCCGGGCACCGTGTACACGGTCGTCTCCACCGACACTGCGGTGGCGCCGAGCGTGCTCGCCAAGGCCCGACCTCTCCAGTCCTCACAGATCCCGGCCGCTCTAGGACCGGATCTCGAGCTCCCGCCGGGACGCTACGAGCGGGTGGCCGCGCTCGCCCGCCAGATCGTGACCGCCGCCCGGGCGACCACGACTTACGAGAAAGTGACCGCTCTCGAGGCTTGGATGGGCCGCAATGTGCGGTACTCGACTGACATTCCGCCGCTGCTCGCCGGCCAGGACGCCGTCAACCAGTTCCTCTTCGGCTCTCGAGTGGGCTACTGCGAGCAGATCTCGACATCGCTCGCCGTCATGCTCCGCACACTCGGGGTACCGACACGCGAGGCGATCGGGTACGTGCCTGGGCCCTTCGATCCTCTGAGCGACCTCTACGAGATCCAGGCCAGGGACGCCCACGCGTGGGTGCAGGTCTGGTTCCCCGAGGTCGGCTGGCAGAACTTCGATCCGACTGCTCAGGTGCCTCTGGCACCGCCGGACCCCGGTGCGGTGCTGCTCTCCGACCTCGGACATGCGATCGCCAACCTCCCGTGGGCACCTATCGGCGGCGGCCTCGGCGCAATCGCGACCGGCGCGTTTGTCGCCCTCGCGGTGCGCCGTCGGCGAAGGCGCCCAACGGGCTGGGTAGGACGGGTCACAGCTGAGCTCGAACGACGGGGCGCGGCAGCCGGGTTGAGGCGGTGGCCGACCGAGACTCTCGGCGAATACGCCTCCCGGCTTGGCACCTTCGACAGGTGGCGGGCGGGTCCAACTGCGACGGCCCCGCTCCGGGCGGCATCCGCACTTCTCGAACGCGCCGCTTACGGCTACTACGAGCCGGACGCCGGAACGCGAGCTTTCGTCGAGGACGTTGTGCGAGGGCTCCATCCGGCGCGTGGCTCCCGCCGGAGAAGTCCCCGACGCCGGCTCACGACGGCGTGAGCGCCGACGCCTCCGCAAAGCTCACCCCGCGCTCGACCAAGAGCCGACAGCCATTCGGTGCCCTGAGGCGACTGAGCCCGAGGGCGTCCTTCGAAGCCTTGTTGGCGGATGGCTTTCCAAGCGCGCGCTCACGCCAGGCCCGCGCCCGCGGTCGGAACAGAACTGAGCGGAGCCGGTGCAGCTACCTGCCCTCGTCCTCTTGGGCGGCGTCCTGGCCCACGGCTTCAAGCCGCGGCAGGAGCGAACTGACCTTCTCCCGAGCACCACGAATCCGGCGATCGAGCTCCTCGACAATCTCCACTGCCCGGCGCAGCCGGACCTCGAGGAGATCAACGTCGATGACGCCACCCTCGAGCTCGGCAATGATGGCGTCAAGCTCGTCGGACGCATCGGCGTAGCCGAGCTCGCCGACCGGCACGCGGTTGTTACCGGGGTCGAATGCGCTCATGGGATTCCTCCGTCGTTCGCAGTTTCGCCGTTGACCGCTGCGGCTTGGATCGGCGATCGGATCTCGTCGACCACCGAGCCTGCACTGCCTTCCGCAAAGGTCGTGATCAGCCTTTCGCCCCGCCGAAGCGAGGCCGACGATCGAACCACCCTGCCGGCCTCGTCGCGCGTGAGCGACCAGCCCCGTTCCAGCTGGTGGCGTGGGTTGAGCAACTGCAACAGTTCCCGCTGGTGGGCAACGCGTTGGGTTTGCACGACGAGCTGTCGGGACGACGGGGCAGCCAACCTCTGGGCGCGGTTGACCAATCGCCCCTGGCTCCGCTCGATCGCCACCAGCGCAGCGTTGCCGATGCGCGTCTCGGCGCTGCGCAGGTTCAGCGACGAGCGCTCGAGGCCTTGACGGGCCACTCTGCGAGTCGAGGCGCAGGAGATGACAAGCTCACGGCCCGCTTCGTCCAGCCGAACCTCGACGCGCTGCGCGAGTCTTCGTGCGCGCTGGTCCACGCCTCGCAGGTACGCCCCAACCACGGCCACTACCGCCTCGCCGCATTGCGTCGGAGTCACGAGCGCCTGGTGGGCGACTTCGTCGGCAACTGAGCGGTCCCCGGTATGCCCGATACCGGTCCAGACTGGGCACGGCGCCCTGGCAATGGCTCGCGCGACCGGCTCGGAGTCGAAAGCCGCCAGATCGCCTCTTGCCCCACCTCCGCGAACCACGACCACGAGCTCAGGCTCGAACGCGCTGAGCCTCATCAAAGCGTCGACGATCTGGGCCGGCGCCTCGGGTCCCTGGACGAGAGACGGCTCGAAACGGACGTCGAACAAGTAGCCGGATCGTTCCAGTTCACCCGTGAAGTCGCGATATGCCTCCGAACCCGGGCTGGTGACAAGCCCAATTCGCAGTGGGACCAATGCCAACGGCAAGCGCCGGTTCGCCTCGAGGAGGTCCTCGGCCGCGAGTGTGCCCAGCAATCGTCTCCGGGCCGCCGCGATGGCGCCGACCAGCGCCTCTACATCGAGAGCGGTCATGGAAAAGCGCAACTTGCTTCCACCTTCCCAGACCGAGACCTTGCCGCGCACACGCACGACGAGCCCCGGCACGAGCTCGACTCCGACTGCCGCCAGCTCGTACTGGACCGCAGGCCACTCCCGCGCCCAACAGGCGACCTCGAGCGTGGCGCTCACGTTACGAGCGGCTGAGCCGCTCCGAGACGCAGCCGAGCCATCGGAGATCGGTCGTGCCAGCCCGTCGAGATGGTCCGCAAGCTCCAGGTAGCGGTGACCCCGAGACGTGGTCACCTTGCGAATCTCTCCTGTCACCCAGACCTCGTCGGGAAACGCCTCCCGGAGTGCACCCCGCACACAGTCGTAGAAGTCGCTGACCGACAGAGCCGCGTCGGAGGCCGATCCAGGCGTCAAGAGCGGTTCTGAGGCGACGACCGAGAGCATTGCTGGCGGTCCCGAGGCGCCAAGCGGCCGCTCGGTTGCCCGCGCCGCCGGCGCCACAGGACTGGGCGAAGGATTCACCGGATCTGGCTCTTGAGCTCCGCCAGAGGTGAAATCGAAGCGCAGCTCCTCGACGTCGGGTCCTTTCGCGTCCCGCCCCCGCGTCGCTCGGGTGCCGGCCATTGGCCCAAGGCTACCGCTGGGCGTGTCAACGCCTCCGGATCATCTCGGTGGACATCAGCCCGAGGACCCGAACTGAATCGCCACGTGCAGGTTCTGCTCCCTCGACCAGCGGCGACCGCCGCCGGCAAGCCGCCAGTCGGTGAACGAGGTGTCGTCGACCACGAGGGCGTCCACCCTTCCCACCGGAGCGAACACGACCGTGGCCGTCTGCGCCGGGGGCGAGTGCAGAGTGCTCCAAGTCATGTGCGATTCACCCAAGACCGCGAGCATGTCAGGGTGAGCAGAGCCCCAAATCAAGGCGAACAGTCCCACCTTGGCCACCGGGCCGAACGAGACCACGCCCTCGGGCCCGGCAAGCAGCAACGCCGGCGAGACCCGCCACGTCAACCTGCTGCCGCTCGTGCACGCCGCGACCAGTTGCGCACTGCGCCTGCCGGTGAGACCAACGAGCGCGCACAGGCCGGCAGTTGTCGTCTGCAGGCCCAACACCTCGGTGCTCGAATGGCCGAACGGCTGCAACAGCCCCGGGCCGACGAGGCGCCACGTGCTCCCGTGCTCAGTGAAGATGCCGACAACGCCGCCTCGGCGACAGCTTGCCCCGATGAGCCGATGCCCGGCCGAATAGCCGACGGCCGTGAGTGAGACGATCCCACAGGCGCGGCCTGGCGGCGAGGCTGCCAGGGCGCTCTCGGAGGCCAGCGCTCGCCAGCTCGTCAGTCCTGTGGCGCTCACGAGCACCTGCGCGGCCCTGCCGTCTCCCACGAGGGCCAGTGCCTCGCCTCCAGCCGCGATCGCCAGGGCGTCGGGCTGATCGGCGAGCGCGCCCACAGGTTCGGCAGGCAACCATGAGCGAGCGTCAGAGGTGACGATGAGCGGCGAGTAGCTGAGGTTGTTGGCGGATCGAATTCCGACTGCGAGCGACTTGCCGCTCTGTGTGGCGACGATCAGACCCCCGTTTGTGGCGACCGCAAGCGCCGAGGCCCGGTCGGACCAGGCCGAGGCGCCGGCCGGCCTGAAGAAGAGCTGCCAGAACGTGTTCAGCGGTTGGCCGAGGTGTCCCATCGCGACGACCGCCCAGGAGCCAGCCGAGGTCTCAGCCGAGGTTGCCAGCGAGGCACGGACAGTTGCACTGCGCGCTCGAGCGGTCGGGCCGGCGACGGTCGTCGCTCCGCAACCAGAGACAGCGAGCGCGCCGAGCGCCATCAAAGCGAACGCCTCGGCGAGAAAGCGCCGTGCCCAAGAGCCAGACCGCGCTCGTCCAGACTGAGCCCAGGTGCTCATGATGACCTGAGCACGGCGCGAAGTTCGCTGGCGAGCACCACCGCGAAAGAGGACTTCGAGGCCTGCGTGCCGGGGCCCGGGTTGCTGTTCAGGATGTAACGGATGTGGCCCGTGGGACCGATCACATAGGAGATCTCGCTGTGGGCGATCATCGCCCCGCCCGGAGCAAAGGCAACCTGGACACCGAACGAATTCCAGACCCGGCTGAGCTCGGAACCCGAACCGGTGAGAAAATGCCAGTTCGAAAGCCGCTGGAGGCCTTCCTGCCGGTCGAAAGCGACCAGATAGGCGCGCGCACGGTAGACCGGGTTGGCGACGACGGCCACCAGGACGACTTGCCTGGCAGTGGCCCCAAGCAGGCCGTCGGCCTGCCGGAACTCCTCGGCGACGAGCGGGCAGTCGGAAACGCAGACGGGATCGAGGAACGTGACGGCGACCGCCTTGCCACCGAGGCTCCGAAGCGACACCGTCGCTCCGTGCTGATCGACGAGCCGGAACTCCGGGGCCGCGGTGTTGACGACACCCGGCGGGCCGTCGACGGCTTCGGCGATGATCGGGTCGGCGTTTGGATTCATGGAAGCCGCGGCCATGGGGACGACCCCGATGAAGATGATCCCGATTGCGGCCAGAGCGGCGGCGGCGCGCAAGGCATACGCCGGTCGGCTGGCTAGCCGTGTCCAGAACGACGAGCCGTCGCCAAGCGCGGTGGGGATCGCAACCGGCGCGCCGTTCATGGCAGGGACGCGTGTAATCGCCAGATACCCGGCTATAAAGACGAGAGACATCGGGATCATGCTGTTCGGGTCGGTCCCGACGCCACCGAAGAAGCCGAAGTCCTCGATGAGCACCCAGTCTGCGATGCACAGGACGATCCCGGCACAGACGGCGACACGCGCCACCGAGGCTCGCCTGGCCAACAAGCCGATCCCGACGCCAGCGAGACAGACCACGAGGAACAGGTTCACGGCCCAACCGTGCGCGGCGTCAAAAGCGGCAAAGCTCGCCAACAAGGAGGAGATGAACACGGGCTGGGGCGTCGCCGACATCTGCTGCACCATTCCGAGAAGCGTCCCCGGGGTCGCGTCATGGCCCAGCTGCCCCTGCCAGAAACCCCGACCCGGCCAGGCCTGGAGGACGGCCATCCCGACGAAGAAGAGGCCCATGACCGAAAGAACAGTCCTGCCGAGCCGCGGGCTCGACCACGTTCTCTCAGGTAGGGCGATGAGCACCCCGGCCAAGCTGTAGAAGACAACCGCCCCAGGGGCGCCAAAGGCCCAGGTGAGTGCTGGCGCGAAGACCCCGCCGAAGCTCTCGGCGAAGGTCCAGACGACGATTCCCCAGAACGCGCTCGCCATTCCGGCGAGCCGTGACCAGTACCCCAGGGGCGCCACAATCAGCAAAACGCCGAGACCAACCTGGATCCACACCGCCGAGGCGGGCACGGTGATCGGGTGGTTGCTCCAGATCGTCGCCCCGGCGTTCACGACGTGCTGCACCCACACCGGCGAACTCGCCGCGGTCGGCTCGATCACCTGGGTCGTCATGCCGAGTGGCATCGAGGACTGAGCCTGGAGCAGACCGTCGAAGATCCAGATGAGGCCGAAGGCGATCCGGAGCAATCGGCGGCCGGCCGCCTCGGGGTAGGGCCAGGCTCCGGCGGGCAGCGCACCAGCTCTCGCCCGCCGCAACTGCACAGCACGCAGCAGGTTCCAGGCCAACGCGAGCAAGGCGAGGATGACAACAGCGATCAGCGCTTCGTGCAAGAGCAGCGATCGAAAGGCCGAGACGATCGTAGGGTTGTTCGTCGAAACCCCAGAGCTCATCCCTGGCATGGCAGTTGACGCACTCCTGTCGTTGGCGACGAGGCCAGACCGGCCGGATCCTAAGACATTCAGCCGAGGTTGTGGTGGCGAGCCGGCCTGTGGGCGGAGGTGGCCGATCAAGGCGCCACGCCGGTGTCGGCGCTGGCCCTTTCGGTGGCCTAGGTCAACTCGGTAGTGTTGCAACCGCGAGGCACCCGCCGCGAGACGCATACCTGTTGAGCGGCTGAGGGTGCCGGCGAGGGAGGTCCCGTGGCTAAGTACTTCGTCCAGGTGGGTTATACCGCAGAGGCGTGGGCTGCGATGAGCCGTGGGCCGCACAGGGTGGTCGAACGGGTGCAAGCTTCGGCAGAGGCCCTAGGCGGGTCAATCGAGAGCCTGTTCTTCTGCTTTGGCGACTACGACCTCGTGGGCATCGTCGACTTCCCAGACAGCCGGGGCGTTGCGGCGTGGTCCATGGCCGTGAGCAGCGGGGGCGACGTGCGCGCCTTCAAGACCACGACGCTGCTGTCCATCGAGGAGGGCCTGCACGCCCTCGGTCGGGCCTCGGAGGCCACCCGCACACAGCGGCCGCCCAACGCGCCGACCTGACCAACCTCCGCCTCTCGACAGTCGACGACACCTCGGGACGGCTGCGCCGCGCCGCGACAGAAGTCGCTCGCGTGAGCTGACCGTGCAACACGAGCCACCCGGGACCGGTGACCGCGTTCGGAACCGGGCCCGAGCTGGATCACGGGCGCGTCGCGAACCTGGCCAGCGCGCCTAGCTGTTCAGCCGTACCGACGCTGATCAGGACGTCGCCCGCCTCGATGGCCTCGCCGGGCGACGGATTGGTGAGGAAGCTGCCGTCGGGGCGCCGGATGGCAAGCACGAGTGCCCCCGTACGAGTGTGAATTTCGGCCGAGCGGAGCGTGCTTCCTGCTAGGGGCGAATCGCCCGAAACAGTCTGCTCCTCCAACCTGAACTTGAGCGTGCCGTCGTGCATGACCACGTCGATGAAATCCACGACGTGCGGCTGGGTGACGAACGCCGCCATGCGATCGCCACCGAGCTGCTGGGGGTTCACGACGCGGTCGGCGCCTGCCCTCAACAGCTTTGCTTCTGAGGATTCGTTGCGGGCCCGGGCGATGATCTGGAGATTGGGTCGCATCGACTTGCTAGCCAGTGTCACGTAGAGATTGTCGGCGTCGGTGTCGAGAGCAGCCACCAAGGTGGCGGCCCGGTCGATACCGGCCTGGTGGAGAACTTCGTCATCTGTCACATCACCGTGCACCGTTGGATGCGGGACCGCGCTCAACCGCTCCAGATCGCGGTCGATGACGACGACGTCCCGTCCGGTGTTGTTGAGGAAGCGCGCTACCTCACGCCCGACTCGCCCCCACCCGCAAACGATCACGTGCCGGTCCATGCGGGCGATGTCTCGCTCCATCCTGCGCCTCCTGACGAGCTCTCTCATGTGTCCCTCGATGAGCACCTCGAGCACGGCCGAGAACGTGTACAGCGCCGTGCCCACACCCAGGAGGATGAGTGCGATTGTGAAACCCTTGCTTCCCGTGCTGAGCGGATGCGGAGAGTTGAACCCGACGGTCGTGACGGTGATCACCGTCTGATAGATGGCGTCGATGAGATCGAACCCGAACAGCAGATAGCCGACGGTGCCTCCCAGGAGCACCAGCGCCAGAGCCAACAGGCCAATTCTCACCCGCCGGAACGGATTCACTCGATCCATCATGCCTGCTCCACTCGACCAAGGATCACCTCAATGTCGGTGGCGTCGCGTCGAGCTTCGCGATGACGACCCGGTGGAATCAGGTGAACCAGGCGCAGCGAAGGCTGGTCATCATGATTGCCACGGCTGTCCGGTGGTGGCCGGATGCCTGCCGGTGGGCGGGGTTCTTTCGCAAGCGCTCCGCTAACCGTGGCAGTGCAGGGAGGACATCGATAGCGGGCGCTGCGAGTCCGAGGCCGCTGTGCCGATCGGAAGACAACTCGCCGAGTTGGAGGGCTCTGACACCGTCGTCGGCGACGTGTTCGCCAGCTCCGTGACCGTCTCGGGCACGACCGCTGTCGTGGGTACATGTGTTCACGCCGAGTTTGCCGGCCGGGCCTATGTGTTCGAGGCCTGAGGTGTGAACGGCCTCAGCCGTGAGCGGCATTCGCGACCCTCGGTCAACTCGCCGAGGGTCTCGGCTCGGCCCTGTCTAGCCGAGCACCATCCAGGCGACCTCCACCGACTTCGTGGGAGCCGCGGTCAGCTTGATCGTGAAAGACCCTGCGGTCGGAACTGCACTCGCCACCGTGACCGCACCGGCGCCTGTCTGCAGGGTGGCGAGGATCATGGACGAGGTCGTGACGCCGCCCAAGGTGACCTTGACGCTCGTCTTGGTCGCAGCGATCGTCGCAAGTCCGCTTCGCGAGAACGAGACCTTGCCGACGACCTGGAGCGCGTCGCCCGAGGTGCTCTTCGCGTAGACGCCGGCGCCGGTGCCGCTCGAGCCGTAGAGACCGGTCGCCCCGCCTATCCCCTTTCCCATGACTCTGCGACCTGAGACATGAGTCGCCTCGCCGTAGACGCCGCACCCAGCGCCGTTCGTCGTCGCCGAGACGGCCGACTGGGTGTTTGCCGCATTGGTGATCGACGCCTCGACAGCCTTCCCGGTACCGATGGTCGAGGCAGCAAGTGCAGCGGCAGAACTGGCTGCGTTGGTGATCGACGCGGACACGGCGATGCCGAGCCAGGAGTTGCCTGCGACACCAATGCCGTTGTCGGAGCTGCCCCAGACGCCGTAGGCACCTCCTGCACTCGTGTCGACCCGGAGACGCCGAACCCGTAATTCCCGTCAGTAGCGCCCGAGACGCCCGTATGCGTGGTGGAGCTGCCGTAGAGGCCGTAGCCGTTGGTGGAGCGCCCGTTGACGCCGTGGCCGCCAGATGGTGCTCGTGTCGATGCCCGACACGCCGGACTGGCCGTCCCCCGTGGTCTGGCCCTCGACGCCGGTGCCGCTGGTCGAGGTTCCCAGGACGCCGTGGGAGCCCGAGTCTCCGGTGGTGCTCACCTGGAGGCCGTCGTGGGCGCTGGTGTTGATTATGGTCGAGTCGCTTGCAGTGTTCGTCCTGCCGAGAAGGACCGAACCGCCGTTCGAAGCGTCGGCGGGCTTCGCGCCGCCGACCAGGCCGAGCGCGATCCCCGCTCCGGCTGCTGCCGCACCGAGCATGAGTGCCTGTCTTCCGTAGCGAGTGGCCTCACAGTCCTGCAGGGCACGGTCCTCGTCGGAGGATGCGCCGCTGTCCTGAGAAACAGAACCGCTCATCTGCCCGTACCTCCGCTCTGTCGGCTCGAGCCCGGCGCCAAACGGTATCTCGCAGGTGGCGACTGCTCCCGTGCCGGGCCACGGCGCGTCCCGGGGGCTGGAAAGCGCCCGGGTTAGACCGCTGTGACGCCCGTAGGCGTGCGCGGCGACAAGTTGCCACGCGACCCTGATCCTTGTCGTCCTACGGCCCACGCAGCGCGTCAGTCGACGCGCCATCCGGTCGGCATCTGGCCGATGCTGAGGAGCATGGCCTTGAGCTTGGGCGGCGAAGCGCTTGCAGCGGTCGCAACGGTGCCCCCAGGCCCATAGCCACGATGAGGGCGGCTGTGAAGGCGATCGTGGCGACAGTGCGCTTCATTGGGATCTCCTCGGTCGAAGCGAGCAAGGGTCGCACCGTCGAAGCGGGAAGAGGCGACACGCACGACGCCGGCGCCGACGTTCCTCAGTCCCCGAGCTGTTTTACGATGACCACCGGGCAAGCGGCGTGTTGGGCGCACTCCTGGCTGACCGAGCCCAGCTTGAGCCCGGCGAAACCGCCGCCGTGGCATTCGGGCTGGAGAGGCTTGGGAGAGCAACTGGTCCTCGCAATCAGCTAACGACGCAAGCGGCCCCGACAGAAGGCGGGAAACAGCTTAACAGGACCTCTGACCTGCGGTTTTGTCTCTCCAGAAGGGCCCCGGTCCTCAGCTGGTCCTCAGTTCGCGGCGTCTTCGACCCCTCACACCGAAGATTGAGGTCCGGCCGAGGTGGCAATCTGGGGTCCTGAAGCCGTGGTGACCCAGCCCCTCGATCTCGTCGACGCCGACCCGGCGGTCCTGCACGGTCAAGCTCGGATCCGCGGCACCCGCATCCCGGTGAGCGTCGTCCTGCGCTGGGAGCATCGACATCATGACCTTCCCAAACGCCGATTAGTCGTATTACACTTATTGTTGTGGAGATCCATCCGTCGGTCCACCGCCACCAGGTCCCTGACGCAGACATCTCCCATGCCTATGAGCACGCGATCGCCTGGGTGAAACTCGGCGCCGATCCCTCCCGCTATTTGGTGGCCGGGCCCGACCGAGCAGGCAACCTCCTCGAGCTCGTCCTTCTTGAGCTTCCTGACACCGTGCTCGTGATCCACGCCATGGCCCTGCGACGCTCAACCCGACACGAACTGTTCGGAGACGAATCATCATGACGAAGAGAACCTACGGACACACTCGAAGCGGTGAACCCATCGACGACGCCATGATCGAAAGGCTTGTCGACGAAGCCGAAAGGGGCTACGAACCCGGCGAGCTGCTGGCCAAGCCCCGCGGCCGCGGACGCCCCCCTCTTGGCGAACTCGCAAAAGAAGTCGAATCTGTCCGACTCGACGTGCAACTACGAGACGAAACCACGCGGCGAGCCGCTCAGGAAGGCATCACCGTCTCGGAGCTAATCCGCCGAGCGCTACGGCAGTACCTCCGCGCAAGCTGAACTCCGCGCCCATAGGGGCGGAACCACTTCTGGGCCACCATACGATGGCGCCGCGCGGGTCAACGACGGTGACCGCGCCGAATGGTCTGTGTCCCCCGATGGTCGCCCTGCCGTTCTGGATGGCGAGCACCGTCGAGCCACGCGGAGATTTCGGCCGGGTCGAAGCGGATGAACCACCCGACCTTCAGGTACGGCACCCCTCGCTCGGCAATGAGCCGGCGGATGTGGCGGATGCTCACACCGAGCCGCTCGGCGAGCTGGTCGATGGTGAGGAGCTGGGGCAGGGCGTCAGTATTGGTCATTGGTCTCCTTGAGCGTCGTGGTGTTGGGTGCAGACGAGACCGGCGCCGACAAGGTGTCAGACGGTGACGAGCCTCTACCTAGCCTCGATTATTCGCGCGATAGCGGCATGAGGCTGCCAGTATCCGCGTAAAAGGCCTCCTCAGCTGGGAGAATGACTGTGTTCTGAGACAGTCAACCAACCCAGGAGGAGGCCTCCTTGAAGGTGCATCGTAGCCGCTCGGTCCGTCGGGTCGAGGTAACCACAGACGGGAGGAACCTCGTCTCGCACGCGGGCACCGCGTTGTTGTGCGAACTGGCCGATCGCACCGGGTTGACCAGGGCCATGTCGGTGGCGATGGCCGACTGCGGCATC
>PLIM01000001.1:0-15337 GCA_003139355.1 Acidimicrobiaceae bacterium
CCGAGCTCTCGGCCTCGACCGGTGCCCTCGTGAAGCTCATCAGGGGCTCGCGCTACGGGTTCAACGGCTCTGGCGCGGTCGCCTCGGGCGGAGGCCACGTCTGGGTGGCGAACCTGCTTGGCAACTCGGTCACAGAGCTCTCGGCCTCGACCGGCGTCCTCGTAAAGCTCATCAGCGGCTCGCGCTACGGGTTCAACGGCTCGGGCGCGGTCGCCTCGGGCGGAGGCCACGTCTGGGTGGCGAATCTGGGTGGCAACTCGGTCACCGAGCTCTCGGCCTCGACAGGCGCTCTCGCGAAGCTCATCAGCGGCTCGAGCTACGGGTTCAACAGCCCCCTGGCCATAGCTTCGGACGGCACCCGCGTCTGGGTGGCGAACGGGGACGGCCAATCAATCACCGAGTTCCCAGTTTCCTGACCACGCCGGGCATCCGGACCTCCTCCTATGGCACGGAGGAGCGTCGAGGACCCTGATCGCACCGAGAAGTTCCTCAACGCGGCGCTCGCGTCAGCGTCGGGTAGACGGAGCTTCGCCCGCCGGATGCGATGCGGCTCCAGAAGGACATTCGGGCACTTCTGCTGTGCCTGCTCAGTTGAGAGGCGTCAACAGCGGGTGCTTGCGCTGACGGCCCGCTACGCTACGGCGCCAGCAGCCCGATCGCCTGCCGAGCCCGGAGGAGAGTCTTCGAGGCGATCCCGCTCGCCTTTGAGGCGCCCTTTTCGAGCAGGCGCGGGACCTCGCCCGGATCAGCGGTGATCTCTGCATAGCGCTGCCGAACCGGGGTGAGCACCTCGACCAGCGTCTCGGCGAGGTCAGCCTTCAAAGGGCCGTACCGGTCGTAGGAAGCGGTGAGGTCCTCGATCGAGCGTTGCGACGCGGCCGCGAAGAGCTCTATGAGATTGGAGAGCCCGGGCTTGTGCGCCGGGTCGTAGCGCACGTGGCCGTCGGTGTCGGTGACGGCCTTGCGGATCTTCTGGCGGATCGTGTCCGGCTCGTCGATCAAGTCGAGGGTTCCGAGCGGCGACGTCACGGACTTGGACATCTTGCGATCCGGGTGCTGGAGGTCCATCACCCTGGCGGCGACTCTGGGCACGACTGCCTCGGGAACGACGAACGTCTCGCCGTAACGGCCGTTGAAACGGACCGCAAGATCCCGGGCGAGCTCGAGATGCTGACGCTGGTCGTCTCCGACCGGCACCTTGTCGGTGTCGTAGAGGAGGATGTCGGCGGCCATGAGCACCGGATAGGCGAACAGACCCGCGCTGACCGACTCGTTGCCTCTGCTCTTCTCCTTGAACTGGGTCATGCGCCGCAGCTCGCCGAAGGTCGCAGTGCACTCGAGCAGCCAGCTCAAGCTGGTGTGCTCGTGCACATGGCTCTGGGCGAACACGGTGCAGATCTCGGGGTCGAGCCCGCTCGCGAAGAGCCACGAGGCGGTCTCGAGCGTGCGGCTGCGAAGCTGGGCGGGGTCCTGCTCGACAGTGAGGGCGTGCAGATCGACGACGCAGAAGACCGAGTCGGCGGTGTGCTGGTCCACGACCCACTGGCGGAACGCGCCGAAGTAGTTGCCGACATGCGGCGCGCCGGACGATTGCACCCCAGAGAACACCCGCTCCATCGGATGCAGGATAGTGGGCATCCCTGCGATGTCGAAAATTCGTGGATTCCTGAGGTATCCGACCGTCGCGCGCACGTGGCCGGTAACCTCGCTCGTGTGGCATACAACGTCCACACCGATGTCTTCGCGGGGCCCTTCGACCTGTTGCTCAGGCTGATCACCGAGCAGCGGGTTGATCTCTACGAGGTCGCTCTCGCTGACATCGTGGACGGCTTCCTCGCCGAGGTCGAAGCGATGCAGCGGCTCGATCTCGAAGTTGCCACCGAGTTCCTGGTCATCGCCTCGACGCTCGTCGAGCTGAAGTGCCGGAGGCTGCTGCCCGACCGCGAGGAGCCCGACGAGGAGAGTCTGGCGCTGTTGGAAGAGCGTGACTACCTGCTGGCGCGCNNTCATGGCCCCGGCTCGCCGGACTTGACGAGCGTTTCGAGGGTCTTCAGCCGGACCTGCTCGCGTGCTTGAGCCCTGAGGACCTTCGCGAGGCGGCCCTGCGGGCGCTCGAGCCTCGGCCGAGACCTCATGTCGAAGTCGATCACGTCCTTGTCGACGAGGTCACCGTGGCCGAGGTCGTCAAGGTACTGTGCGCCCGGCTGCCCGGATGTTCGCCGACGACGTTCCGAGAGCTGACCGCTGCGACTCGCACCCGTATGGAACTCGTCGTGCACTTCCTCGGCCTTCTCGAACTGTACAAGCAAGGCCTTGTCGAGCTCGAGCAGGCCATGACCTTCGGTGAGCTGCGGGTGCTGTGGACCGGTGAGCTCTGCGAGGCCCCGCCGGAGGCCGGGGATGTCGACGGTGCTCTTCAAAGCCACGGCTGGGGCCAACGGGCCCCGGTATCGCTCGCGGACCTCGACTACCGGGGATGAGCACCGAGGAACCGGACTTGAGCTCCGGAGGTGCCGCCGAGGCTGGGGCCGACAACGGTGCCGAGGACCGAGCCGAGTCCGCGGCCATCGAGGCCGTGCTCACGGTGGCGACTGATCCTGTGCCGCCTGGCCTGCTGGCTGAGCTTCTGGAGGTCCCAGTCGAGCACGTGGAGGAGCTCTGTCGCAGGCTCGCAGCGAGCTACGAGGCCGACGGTCGAGGCTTCAGCCTGGTGAGAGTCGCGGGTGGGTATCGCTTTCAGAGCAGTGAGAACTACGTGGCCTACGTGGAACGTTTCGTGCTGGACGGCGCGCCTCAGAAGCTCTCTCCAGCGGCTCTCGAGACCCTGGCCGTCGTCGCCTACAAACAGCCGATCTCCCGATCGCAGATCTCGGCCATCCGCGGCGTCAACGTCGAAAGCGTGATGCGGATGCTGGTGGCGCGCGGCTACGTGCAAGCGGTCGGACGTGACGAGGGCCCCGGACAGTCCATCTTGTTCGGGACGACGTCGATGTTCCTGGAGCGTCTGGGCCTCGATTCGATCGAGGACCTGCCGCCGCTTGGCGCGTTCGTCCCGCCGGTGTCGACTGTCGAGATGCTCGAGGACGTGCTGCGCGCCGAGCCGGGCGAGTGAACCAGAGGGAAGGCGAGCGGCTGCAGAAGGTACTCGCGCGTGTCGGCTATGGCAGTCGACGGGCGTGTGAGGAGCTCATAGCCGAGGGACGGGTCACCGTCAACGGCCAGGTAGCCGTTCTCGGTCGGCGCGTGGTGGTCGAGACGGACCTCGTGGAAGTAGACGGAGCACCGGTAGGCGTCCTGCCGGGACTGGTGTACTACCTGCTGAACAAGCCCGCCGGGGTCGTGACGACCGCGGATGACCCGCAGGGGCGCCCCAGTGTGCTGGAGCTGGTTCCTGCGACACCACGTGTCTTCCCGGTCGGCCGACTCGACCGCCAGAGCGAGGGGCTGCTCGTCCTCACGAACGACGGCAATCTCGCGCAGCTGCTCGCGCACCCGCGTTTTGGTGTGGAAAAGGAGTACCTCGCAGAGCTCAGGGGGACTCCGGGCCCCGGAGCGCTCCGCCGCCTGAGGCAGGGAGTCTTGCTCGACGACGGGGAGACGACGGGCCCGGCCCGCGTGGCAGCTGTTTCACCAGGAGTGATTCGCCTCGTGATCCACGAGGGGCGCAACCGGCAGGTGCGCCGTATGTGCGAAGCCGTCGGTCATCCTGTCGTCAGGCTGATCCGCACCAAGATCGGGCCGATCACCGACCGGTCGCTGCCTCCCGGCGCCTGGAGACCACTCGAGGCCTCCGAGGTGCGGGCACTCGCTGAGGCTGCCCTTCGCTCCGGCGTCCGAGCGGTAGGTAGGCTGCCCGCCCATGGCAGCGGTCCTGCGGGCTCTCCGGGGCGCGACAACCCTCGATGAGGACAACGCCGGTCAGGTCAACGACCGGGTGCGGGTTCTCATCAGCTCCATGCTGGAGCGAAACGGAATCGGTCACGACGACGTCGTCAGCATCCTGTTCACGGCGACCGATGACATCGCTTCGATGTTCCCCGCAGCGGCGGCCCGCTCGCTGGGTCTCGGTGACGTCCCGCTGATCTGCGCCCGCGAGCTCAACGTGACTGGTGCAGTGCCACGCTGCATCCGCGTCCTGATGCACTTCTATACCGAGCACAGCAGAGAAGCGCTGCACCACATCTACCTCGAGGGTGCACGCGGTCTTCGTGATGACCTCCCTGACTGACTTGGCCGGAATCGGAGGCACGGTGACCGTTCCGCGGCGCGCACAGGTGACTGGCCTCGGGCTCGTCGGTACCTCGATCGCTCTCGCGCTACGAGCTCAAGGGTGGTGGGTGACAGGTCACGATCTGGACGCTGCCCGGGCACAACGCGCCCGAGATCTCAGGGCCGTTGACGAGATCGGCGTGGACCACCTTGCCACTGTCGCGTTCGTGGCGACACCAGTCGCCGTCATCGCTGCCGAGGTGAACGCCTTGCTGCTCGCGGACGAATCGGGCGAGCTCGTGGTCACCGATGTCGGTGGCGTCAAGGCGCCGATCGTCTCGGAGATCTCGCACCCGCGCTTTGTCGGCGGACATCCGATGGCTGGATCAGAGCAGGAGGGTCCCGACGGGGCCGACCCGGAGCTGTTCGCTGGTGCGACCTGGGTCCTGACGCCCACCGCGTCCACCGACCCGGCCGCCTTCTCCACGATCCAATCTGTCATCGTCAGCTTCGGTGCCGACCTCGTGGCGCTGGCGCCCGACCGCCACGACGACCTCGTGGCGGTGGTGTCCCACGTGCCCCACCTGACCGCGGCGACCCTCATGGGGCTCGCCGCCGAAAGCACCGACACGCACACTGCACTGCTCAGGCTCGCTGCCGGCGGTTTCCGCGACATGACCCGGATCGCAGCCGGATCGCCCGCGATATGGCCCGACATCTGCCGGGAGAACGCGCCGGCGATCCTCCCGGTCCTCGACGACCTCATCGCCAGGCTGAACGAGGTTCGCCGCATCGTGGCCGAGAACGACCGTCTGAGCCTCGTCGCGCTCTTGGATCACGCCCAGCTTGCCCGGCGCAACCTCCCGCCACGGGCGAGCCGGCCGAGCTCGGTCACCGAGCTGCACGTGGTGATCCCGGACCGTCCGGGCGTGCTCGCCCAGGTCACCACGATCGCGGGGGAGCTAGGGGTCAACATCGAGGACCTGGAGATGTTCCATTCCCAAATCCGGCCGCGCGGCGTGCTCATCCTCACTGTGGCGGCCGACGCGGCGGACCGTGTTCGCCGCGCGCTCGACGAGCACGGCTTCGGCCTCAGCCGAGCCGCCGACCGCCGACCGGTCATAGCGATCGACGGCCCCGCGGGTGCCGGCAAGTCGACTGTGGCGAGGGAGGTAGCTCGACGGCTTGGCCTGGAGCGCCTCGACACGGGCGCGATGTACCGCGCAGTGACTCTGGAGGCGCTCGAGGAAGATGTCGACCCGCGTGATGCCGAGGGTTGCGCGGCGCTGGCCCGGTCCATGGACCTGAGCGTTGGCGAGCTCGTCATGCTCAACGGCCGTGACGTGACCGAGCAGATCCGCTCGGCTCGTGTAACCGAGGCGGTATCGATCGTCGCGGCCCATCCGGAGGTGCGCGCGGAGCTGGTACGTCGCCAGCGGGCCTGGGTGGAAGCCAACGGAGCGGGAGTGGTGGAGGGCCGGGACATCGGCAGCGTCGTGCTGCCCGACGCGGACTTGAAGGTCTTCCTCACCGCCGATTCGGCCGAGCGGGCTTGGCGACGCGCGGCTGAGGAGCCGGCCGGCTCAGACGTGCTCGCCATGACGGCCGAGTCGATCCGGTGCCGCGACGAGCTCGACTCGACCCGGGTGGCATCCCCGCTCGTCGCCCCGAAAGGCGCAATCGTGGTGGACTCGACGGGACGCAGCGTCGAGTCCGTCGTGGAGGAGGTGCTCTCCTGCCTGTGAACGTGCCCGGTGCTGTGGCGATGCCGCCCTCGCGAGGAGACGTCGTCGTCTACCACATCTGCCGCTTCATCGCCGTCGGCGTGTCCCGGCTGTACTTCCCCGGAACGGTGACCGGCCGGGAGAACCTGCCGGCGGGGGGTGCCTTCATCGTGGCACCGGTGCACCGCTCCTATGTCGACTGGCTGATCGTCGCCCGGATCACCAGGAGGCAACGGCTCCGCTACATAGTGAAGGAAGAGGTGTGGAAGTCGAAGTTGATCGGGTGGCTCCTCCTGGCGTGTGGCGCCTTCCCCGTGAATCGTTCCGGGGCCGACCGCGAGGCACTCCAACGATGTCAGGCCGTGCTCGACGGTGGAGAGCCTCTCGTCATGTTCCCGGAAGGCACGCGGCGATCCGGGCCGGAGGTACAAGAGCTCAAGGACGGCGTCGCGTACCTGTCCTTGCGGACAGGCGTGCCGGTCGTTCCGATCGGCATCGGGGGCTCGGAGCGCGCCATGCCCCGCGGCTCGTCGTTTCCTCGCCCGCGGCGAGTGAACATCGTGATCGGGGCGCCGATCTTCGTGCACGGCCCAGCCGAGGCGGGCGAGGTGCACGAGTCAGGCGAGCCCCGGAAGGACCGGGAGCCCCGGGAGCTGGCCGAGACGGGCAGGCGAGTCCGTGTCGGACGCGCGGCGATCACCGAACAGTCAGCACGCGTGCGGGCGGCGATCCAGCAGGCCTTCGACTCAGCAGAGGCGAGCCTGCAGCGCTAGGCGCTCTGCGGTCGGACGACATCGTCGGCCGCGGCCAGGGGAATCGCTGGGTCCGTCCCCGCTGGGACGTTCCAGCTCCGGCATGGGCCTGGGGGCCTGCTAACTTCCCGGCGTGATGCGCGATGGCTGATATCCGCGGGATTCTCGTGACAGGCGGTGCTGGCTTCTTAGGAGCGACGCTGGTGAGGCGACTCGCGGCGAACGGGCACGCGATACGAGTTCTCGACAACCTCACGACCGGCGATGCCTCATACCTGGACGGCGTGGAGGTCGAGCTGATCGAGGGTGACATCCGTGATGCCAAGACGCTGGACGACGCGCTTGAGGGGATCGAGTCCGTCGTGCATCTTGCGGCGGCCGGCTCGGTGGTGATGTCGGTCGCGGACCCAGCGACCAATTTCGACGTCAACGTCTTGGGCACCTTCCAGGTGCTGGATGCGGCTCGGCGGGCCGGCATCGAACGTACCGTGCTCGCTTCGACCGGTGGCGCGCTGATCGGTGACGCGATACCGCCGGTCGACGAGCGCTCGCTTCCCAAGCCGATCTCTCCGTACGGCGCCAGCAAGCTTGCCGGCGAAGGCTACGCGCACGCCTTCGCGAAGGCTTACGGCCTTGGCACTATCACCCTGCGTTTCGCCAACGCCTACGGACCGTGGAGCGCCCGCAAGAGAAGTGCGATAACGATGTTCTTCCGGGCGATCGACGCCGGCGAGCCGATCGTCATCTACGGCGACGGGTCGGCGTCACGTGACTACACCCACGTCGACGACATCTGCCGCGCGCTCGAGCTTGCACTCGAATGCGACGCGGCCGGCGGCACCGTGTTGCACGTCGCGTCCGGTGTGGAGACCACCGTGCAGGAGCTGGCCGACCTGTGCCGCGCAGCCGCCGGCGTACCGAAGCACCCGATCGAGTACCGACCCAAGCGACCCGGTGAGGTCGAGCGGAATTTCGCCTCGTACGACCTCGCGCAACAGGTCCTCGGCTATGCGCCGAGCATCGGCCGCGAGGAAGGGATTCGCCGGACCTGGCAGTGGTTCCAGGAGTCGGTCTTCGGCGGGCGCTGAGGCCAGCTGCGGCGCCCGAGCCACTAGCGGGTTTACCGTCTGGACGGTAGAGTCGCTCGGTGACAAGAGCTGAAGACACACGCGAGCGGATCTTGTTCGGCGCAGAGGAGGTCGTCCTTCGCGACGGCGTCGCTCACCTCACCCTCGAAGCCGCGGCGAGCCAAGCCGGCATCAGCAAAGGCGGGATCCTCTATCACTTCCACACGCGTGCCGCGCTCGTCACTGCCATGGTGCAGCGGCTCAGCTCGTCGTTCGATGCCGACCTCGAGCGGGAGGGTGGTTTGTCGGGTCGTCCCGGAGCCTTCACGAAGGCGTACCTGCAGGCGACCTTCGGGTCATCCGGCGAGGTCGCGGAAGGTCGTCAACGGCGCCTCGGAGCCGCGGTCATCGCCGGCGTGGCAGCCGATCCCGAGCTGTTGGAGCCGCTGCGCGAACGCTTCGTCGCCTGGCAGCACGCGCTCGTGGCCGACGGCCTGTCGCCGGCGAGCGCGAGCCTTGTCCGGCTTGCGGCCGACGGCCTGTGGTTCACCGAGCTTCTCGGCCTCGCGCCGCTCGAGGAGGATCTGCGCTCCTCGGTGCGTGACGAGCTTCTCGCGCACCTCGACTCGGCGTTGGCGCCGCACCCGGCGCCCACGGCCTCGCAGGCACGGACCGGACGCGGCACCAGGCACCCTCGCGGCGGGAAGAACGCGCCATGAGCGTCGCTTCACCCGCAGCGATCCAGGCCGGCAAGGCTCACAGCGCCCGACGTGTGATCGTCGCGCTGTCAGTCTCGACCTTTGTCGAGTGGGCAGGGGCCGGCTCCGTGATACCGCTCCTCCCGCTCTACCTTCGCAAGCTGGGCGCGCCGGTCGGCCTCGTCGGAGTAGTGATAGCGGCCTTCTTCTTTGCCGCCATCCTCGTGCAGTACCCGATCGGCCGACTGTCGGACCGGATTGGGCGCAGACCCATCCAGCTGGGCGGCCTGGTGACCTTCGCGGTAGCGAGCGCCGCCTTTGCCCTGATCGGAACGCCCATCGCCGCGCTGTTGGTGCGGGGCCTGCAAGGTGCGGGCGCCGGGGTCGTCGATGTCGCGAACAACGCTACGGTCGGCGAGGTCGTGCCCCCGTCTCAGCAGGGCCGCGCCTTTGGAGCACTCTTCGGGTCCCGGACGGTCGGGCTCGCTATCGGGCCGTTCGTCGGCGGGCTGGTCGGCCTCTCGGCCATGCGCTGGCTGTTCGTCGCTGCGGCGCTGGCATCGCTCCTGGCCTGTGTGCCCGTGCTCGTTGCAGTGCCGAGGAACGGGTGGTGGCACTCGCACGTGGTCGCGCCACGAGTCGTGCTGTGGCGTGACCGCAGTGTGCTCGGCGTAGTGATGGGCTACGCGGGCGCGGGCCTCGTCATTGGTGTCTACGAGGTCTGCTGGAGCCTCCTGTTGCACTTGCGTGGTGCCACCGGATGGCAGATCGGCCTTTCGTGGACGTTGTTCGCAGTGCCCTTTGCTGCGATGTCGGTCCCCGGAGGCTGGCTGGTCGATCATTTCGACCGCCGTTACCTGGCGGCGGGATCGACGCTGATGTCGGCGGCCTTTGCGGCCAGCTATCCGTTCCTTCACTCGGTCTGGCTGCTCGTCGGTCTCGGTGCGGCCGAGGCGGTGACGGTGGCGGTCGGCGGGCCGGCGCTCGCATCGCAGCTTGCGCACAGCGTTCCGAGCCGCCAGCTCGGGCGAGCCCAAGGGGCCGCTTCGACGGCTCAGACGGGCGCGACCGCCGTAGCGGCCCTTGTGGCGGGTGCACTGTTCGCGTTGCATCCCTGGGTACCTTTCGTGGGGGCGTCGAGCGCGATCGTCGTGCTTGTGGGTCTGCTCGCGTGGTGCTGGCGGGGCGTTCCCGGCCGGGACAGCGCCCGGGCGGCTCGCGTGGAGATTCGGTCGGGCTGAGCGGAGGATGTCCTGCACGGCCGAGGCCCGGCCCGGCCGGCGACCCGGCGCCGGTCGAGGAAGCTCAGGCAGCGACCGGCTGTGCGGGCCGGCGCTTGCGCTCTCTCAGCCAGGTGTGCAGGACCACGCGACCGTAGCGGACGCCGTAGAGGAGATTCCCGCTCTTATTGGAACTACCGGCACGTCGGGCCCGCATTGTCACGGGCCGCTCCTCGAAGCGACATCCGTGCATGATCGCCCCGATCAACAGCTCCGACGCCTGGTATTGCGGCTCCTCGAGGATGAGCTGGGCGGGCAACTCTGCCCTAAAGCCTCGGATCGGGTTCGCGGTATCGGTCACCGGCGTCCCCGTGAGCAACGAGATCAGCGCAGCAAAGACGACAACTCCCACGTTGCGCACATTGTCGGTCCCGTGAGTTCGACCGAGGCGCCGGGACCCGTTGACGAAGTCGGCCCGGTCGGAGATCACGGGCTCGAGGACGACCTCCAGGTCATCGGGATCGGTCTGGCCGTCTCCGTCCGATGTCACGATGAAACGGGCGCCGTGCTCGCGGGCGATCCGGTAGCCGAGTCGTAGTGCCGCGCCCTGGCCCCGGTTGACCGGAGCGATGCAGGCGTAGTGACCGGCGGCGCGAACCACAGCACCGGTGCCGTCATCCTCGCCGTCGACGACCACCAGCAGCGAGACCGGCTGTCGGCAGATCTCCTTGGGCATGCTGCCGACAACTTCCGCGATGTTGTCGCGCTCGTTGTAAGCCGCGATCACGATCGCGACCGGGGAGATCTCGATGGGGCCTTGGGCGGCGACAAGGTCATCGAGGGCGACGCGATCAATCAGCTCGTCGGTCTCCCGTCTACGGCGCTGAGCGCGGGCGTTCACACCGAGTGGGCGCTCGAGGCGGCGGCGAGCATGTCGGTTGCGGTGACCTGGCGGTCTGTCGCGGTCGGAGTCGAGCCCTGAGCCGGAGCGCCGAGAGCGAGGCCCGCCGCGACAGCGAGGCAGCCAAGCAGGTCCCGCAACTCCGGCGGGGGAGGGAAGTACTCGTCCTCGTCGGTGGTGTGCACAACCTCGACGCCATGGCTCGGGGCCAAGCGGTCGAGCAGGTCGAGGATCAGCCACTCCGGAGCTGAGGCGCCGGCAGTGACGCCGACCACTCCGGTGAGGTCGTCCGGCACGTCGCTCGGGCCGTTGACCCGGAGCACCCTCGGGCAACCGGCGGCGACGGCCACCTTCGCGAGGGCGACCGTGTTCGAGGAATTGGCAGAACCCAACACGATCATCGCGTCACACCTGGGTGCTACGGCCTTCACCGCGCTCTGACGGTTGGTCGTCGCGTAACAAAGATCCGATCGCCCCGGCATCCACAGATCCGGGTGCCGCCTGCGGGCACGCGCGACGACTCCCTCCCACTCGTCGTGGGCGAGGGTGGTCTGGGCGAGCAGCGCGACTTGCGCGCCTGGGTCGAGCTCCAGCCGGTCGAGGTCGTCCTCGTGCTCGACGAGGTGAACAGCATCGGGCGCGACCGCCATCGTCCCAATGGCCTCCTCGTGGCCGGCGTGACCGACGTAGAGGATCGTGTAGCCCTTCCCGGCCCGCACCTTGAGCTCGTGGTGGACCTTGGTGACCAGAGGGCAGCACGCGTCCACGACGATTCGCCCGTTCGATGCCGCCGCCTTCTCGACCTCGGGCGCCGAGCCATGGGCCGAGAGCATGAGTGGCGCCGAATGTGGGACCTCGTCGACGTCATCGACGAACACGACGCCCTGATGCCGGAATTCCTCGACGACAAGGCGGTTGTGCACGATCTCGTGGTAGCAGTAGACCGGAGGCTCGAACACGCGCACCATCCACGCGAGCGCCTTGATGGCCATCTCCACACCCGCGCAGAAGCCGCGAGGCTGCGCGAGGAGAACGAGCTCGACGTGGCCCGCCTCTGGTTCGCAAGGCTGCTCTCGGGCCGATGTCACAGTAGACCAGGGTAGCCTTTGGGAATGCCGCTACCGCAGGTGGTGGCCGTGGCCGAGCATTCGCCGGCTGAGCGTTTCGGGGTCTGGCCGGGGGACGAGCTTCGCTCGATGAACGGACAGGTGCCTCGCGACGTCATCGAGTACCAACTGCTCGCGGACGAGCCGGTCGTCGACCTCGAGGTCGTCCGCGGCGGGGTTGAGCTCGAGGTCACGGTCGTCAAGCAAGCAGGCGAGCCACTCGGGCTCGAGATCTCCGCCGCGATCTTCGACCGCGTGCGCACTTGCGACAACCACTGCGAGTTCTGTTTCATCTACCAGCTGCCGAAGGGGATGAGACGGAACCTGTATGTGAAGGACGACGACTACCGGCTCTCGTTTCTCTACGGCAATTTCACGACGCTCACACGTTTCACAGAGGTCGACCTCGAGCGGGTGCTCGACCAGCGGCTGTCGCCGCTGTACGTCTCGATCCACGCCACCGACCCTGACGTCCGCTCGGCCATGCTGCGCAACCGACGCGGCGCGATCAGCCTCAGATGGCTGCGGTGCCTCCTCGACCACGGCATCGAGGTCCACGGCCAGGTCGTCATCTGCCCCGGCCTGAACGACAGCGCGGTGTTGCACGGGACCCTTGCCGGCATCCTCGACCGCTTCCCCGAGCTTGTCAGCGTGGCCGTCGTGCCCCTCGGCGTGAGCCGCTACTCCAAGCAGCCGGCGATGCGGCCGCACACGACCGAAGAGGCGAGGACGGCCGTCGAAACCGTGGACGAGTGGCGCCAGCGCTTCGGCCGCGCCCTCGGCCGCCGCGTCGTGTGGGCGTCGGACGAGTACTACCTGCTCGCGGGCCTGCCTTTCCCCGAGCCCGGGGAATACGAGGGCTTTCCGCAACACGAGAACGGTGTCGGGATGGTGCGTGCGTTCGAGCAGGGCTTTGATGAAGGCGTGCCGCAGAAGGCTTCGGGTGGGGGCGTCCCAGCAAGGACGGGGTTCTTCGCCTGGGTCGAAGGTGCTCCCGCTGAGGGCTATCGCGCGTCGCGGACGGGCGGGGTGAGCCTCGCTGCCCCTGCGCCACGGGCGGCGTGCGACCAGCCGATCACGATCCTGACCGGTGGGTACGCCGAGCTCGTGCTGAGGCCTCTGCTGGACCGCTGCGGCTTCGACAGGGTGCGCGTCCTGCCGGTCCGCAACGACTTCTTCGGCGGCAACATCGCCGTCGCCGGTCTGATCACGGGTCCCGATCTCGCCCGGACCTTGGCCGAGGAGCCACCGGGGTGCCGTTACCTGCTGCCCGACGTCTGCTTGTCAAAGGGCCGGTTCATCGACGGGTCCTCGCTCGAGGACCTCCCCTGCGCAGTGGAGGTCGTCCCGACCGACGGCGCGTCGCTGCGCCTGCTGCTGGAGGAGGCCCGATGACCGCGGAGAGCTCTCGACGGCTACCGATCGTCGCGGTGGTCGGCCGGCCGAATGTCGGAAAGTCGACGCTCGTGAACCGGATCGCCGGCAGGCAACTCGCCATCGTCGAAGCGCGCCCCGGGGTGACGCGTGATCGGCTGGAGGTCGAGTGCGAATGGAACGGGCGATCGTTCCTCGTCGTCGACACCGGCGGAGTGGTGGAACGCGGCGACACCCTCGAGACCAAGGTGACCGAGCAGGCCCTCCGGGCGCTCGGCGAGTCGGACCTGGTGCTGCTCGTGCTCGACACGACCACGGGGGTGACCGGAGACGACGCTGTCGTGGCGCAGCTGGTCCGTCGTGACGGCGGCGCGGTCATCGTGGTCGCGAACAAGGTCGACTCCGACCGGCGGGAGGTCGACGCCTGGGAGTTCGCGGGACTCGGGCTCGGCGAGCCTGCGATGGTGAGCGCGCTGCACGGACGCGGCATTGGGGATCTGCTCGACGAGGTCGTGAAGCAGCTGCCGGAGCCTTGTTCGCCCGGGGACGGCGATGCCGGCACCCGCGCAGGCAGCACAGGGCCACAAGCTCTGGGTGAGGCCGGTCCCGGTGTCCCGGCCGTTGCGATAGTCGGCCGCCCGAACGTCGGCAAGTCGACCCTGTTCAACCTGTTGTCGGGTGAGGAGCGGTCCGTCGTGCACGACCTCCCGGGCACCACCCGTGACGCCATCGACACCGTGATCGAGACCGCCGATGGAGCAGTCAGGCTCATCGACACCGCCGGGATGCGGCGCCGGGCACGAAGCGGCGAAGGGCCCGAGTACTACTCGCTCGTGCGAGCGCTGCGAGCGCTCGACCGTGCCGACGTCGCTTTGCTGGTCCTGGATGCGAGCGAGGGCGTGACCCACCAGGACCAGCGCCTCGCCGAGCGGATCGACGCCTCGGGAAGCCCGGCGGTGATCCTGCTCAACAAGTGGGACCTGCTCGGCACCGAGGGCCGTCTCGAGGTCAGTGAGGCTGTCGCGGACAGGCTTGCATTTCTCGGCTACGCGCCCGTGCTGCGGGTCTCGGCCAAGACGGGCCTCGGTGTGCACCGTCTCTTGCCGGCAGTGCAGGAGGCCATGAACGCCTACCACCGCCGGATCCCGACGGGTCGGCTGAACGACGGCCTGCGGAGCGCTCAAGCAGCCCACCCGGCACCGGGTGGCGCCCGTATCCTCTACGGCGTGCAGGGCGCCGTCGACCCACCCACGATCACGCTGTTCGCCACTCGGCGTCTTCCGCCCACCTACCTGCGCTATGTGGAGCGCTCCCTGCGGGAGCGATTCGAGCTCGGCCCGACGCCGATCGAGCTTCGCGTCCGGGTCCGCCAGCAGAGATGACCGGCCTGAGGTCGCAGGCCACGCGGACCGAGGTGGAGCCGGCCCCGGCCGGGTCGGTGACCGGTGCCACGGCTTGGCACGAGCCTGATCAGGCCTGACGGGGCTTCACGACCATGCCGTGGTGCCAAGGATGCGGTCAGCCGGTCGAGGACGACGAGCTCGTCGCAGGGCCGCCGGGAGCCGTGGCGGCCTCGCCGGGACTCGTGGCGCCGTCACCGGGCTCTGAGGGGACGGACGCCGCCAGCTCGGACAGCGATGTTCGAGACCGGTGCCCGAGGTGCGGGACGGTGCTGGAGCTTGAGGATGGAGCCGACGACGAGGACACCCAACTCAAGGCACCCTGGCACTTCAAGGTGCTGGTCGTGGGCACGGTGGTCTACCTCGGGTACCGCCTCTACCAAGGCATCGGCTGGCTGATCCATCACGCATGAAGGTCATGAACTGTTCGCCGGGTCCGAGCTCTGGAGACCGGCCTGCCGCGTCGAAGGTCTGCGCATGCCGGTAGCCTTGGCCTTGCGCAGCCACGGAAGGAGGCGCCATGTGGGTGATAGCAGGAGTTCTGCTCGGGCTCGTCGTCCTCGCTTCGCTGATCGGATTCCACGTGGGCCCGCACGCGCACGTGGCGGCGGGGATCTTCGGGGTGCTCGCTGCGGTGTGGCTCGTCGTGATGGCGGTCGACGGACGGTCCGCCCCGATGCTGTGGGCGCTGCTCAGCGCTGATCTGGTCGTGTCCGCCGGCATAGGGACACTGGCCTGGAAAGGGCTCACGACCCGGAGCAGCTACGAGGCCGGTCACCGCCTGGTCTCGCTCGACGGGGCCGAGGGCGTCGCCATCGGTGATCTCGACCCGGACGGGATCGTCCGCGTGAACGGCGAGAACTGGTCGGCCGTGGCTGTCAACGGG
>PLIM01000001.1:15344-19571 GCA_003139355.1 Acidimicrobiaceae bacterium
TGCGCCGTCCTCACCTGCCGAGGTGACCAACGAAGGAGGTGGCTCATGATCATCGGGATCGTGATTGGCGTGGTTGTTCTCTTCCTCCTCATCAGCTCGGGACTCTCGGTGAGGATCGTCCGTGAGTATCAGCGGATCGTGCTGTTCCGGCTGGGCCGGGCGCTCGGAACTCGGGGGCCCGGGCTGATCCTCATCAACCCGGTCACCGACCGGACGACGTGGGTGGACCTGCGCGAGCAGTACCTCGAGATACCGCATCAGACGGCCATCACCAAAGACAACGCGTCGATCTCGATCGACTTCATCATCTTCTACAAGGTCGTCGACCCCTCCATGTCGGTGCTGCGCGTCGGCAACTTCGCCGGGGCTGCGCAGAACGTGGCGGCGACAACGCTTCGCAGTGTGGTCGGCGACATGCCACTTGACGACGTGCTCTCCAAGCGTGAGGAGATGAACGCGTCTCTTCGCGTTCGCCTGGACGAAGTGACCGAGCGGTGGGGCGTGAAGGTCACCACGGTCGAGGTGCGGGAGGTCAATCCGCCGCCGGGCGTTCTGGAGGCCATGACCCGCCAGATGTCCGCCGAGCGCACCCGGCGCGCGGCCGTGACGGAGGCCGAAGGCAAGAAGCAGGCCGCCATCACCCTGGCGGAGGGCACCAAGCAGGCCGCAATCCTGGCAGCCGAAGGGGAACGTCAGGGTGCCATCCTGCGCGCCGAGGGTCTGTCTGCGGGGCTCGAGAGGATCCTGACGGTCGCGCGCGGTCTTGACAGCAACACGATGCAGCTCCAGTATCTCGAGACCCTGAAGCAAGTCGGCTCGTCGCCCTCGACGAAGTTGGTGGTGCCGATGGAGCTCGGCGGCCTCTTGAACGGGCTGCGCAACATGTTGCCGGTGGACCCAGGGCGCTACCCGGGCGGCCCGTCGCTGGGCGAAGCGGCTCGAAAGAGCGGGGAACCGGTCCCAGGGACCGACGCGGCGCTCGGAGAGGCTGCTCCCTGATCCGCAGTGAGCTCGACCCCGGCCCAAGGTCGGGAGAGCAAGCGTCTTGGGGCTGTCGATGACCGCCTTGGTCTCCCTGCCGACTGTGTGCTCCTACGTGTGAGTTGACTTCAGCGGTTGCTCTGCGGTTCTGTGTGGGCCGGTGACGGAACTGTTCGCCCCGCTGCGCAGCCGGGCATTTCGGTGGCTCGAGGGCACGGGCCTGTTCGCCAACACCGGTGTCTGGATGGTCACGCTCGTCGGTGGCTTCATCATGGAGCGCCTGACGACGTCGCCGGTCCTGGTCACCTTCGCCGCGGCGATAGGCCCGCTCGCCGGCATCGTCGCCGTCGTGTTCTCCGGTGCCGCGGCGGACTCCCGCGACCGGCGTGCCGTGCTGCTCGTGGCGAAGATCCTGCTCATCGGTTCGGTGGCGTTCCTCGTCGTGGTGTCGTCGGCGCAGGTGCTGACCCCGGGGACGCTCCTTGTGGGGCTCGCCGGCATGGGGATAGCAGGCGGAACGTCCTCGCCGTCGTGGTGGACGACGATCGGCAGTCTCGTGCCGCCCGAGCTGGTTCCCGTCGCGCTCAGCATGGACAGTTTCCAGTGGAACATCGGCCAGGTTGTCGGACCGGTGCTCGGCGGCGCCGTCCTACGGGGCGCGGGCACCACGGTGTTCTTCGCCCTCTGNNCTGTCCACGCCGGGGGCGTCGGCTGCCGAGAGCCTGCTCGGTGCGATCTCGTCCGGCTGGCGGTACTTCTCGAACACGCCGGGCCTGCGAGCCATTGCCGCCCGCACGGCTCTGTACGTCACGCCGGCGGCGGCTCTGGGAGCACTGCTCCCGCTCTTTGCTGCGCACTTCCTGCACACCTCGGCCTTCGGCTACGGCCTCATCCTGGCGCTGAGCGGGGTGGGCGCCATGATCGCGGCCCTCCTTCTTCCCCGCCTGCAGGGCCTTCTCCACCTCGACACCATCGTTGCTGCCGCGACGCTCGCCAACGGGCTCGCCGTGGCGGTGTTGGTCGTCTGGCCGACGCGCTGGGCAGCTGTGCCCGTCCTGGTCGTCACCGGCGCGTCGTGGGTGTGGGCGACAGTGGCCTTCGTCATCGCCGCGCGCCAGGTGACCCCCGAATGGGTGCAGACCCGTTCACTGTCGCTCTTCTATGTCGTGTTCCAAGGGCCGTTTGTTCTCGGCGGGCTCGGCTTTGGCGTGATCGACACGTTCCTGCCGCTGCGCGACACCCTGTTCGTCGCGGCCGTCGCCTTCATTCCGGGCATCCTCCTGATCCCCCGGTACGGCTTGCCGGTCGTGGACCGTTCGTCGTTGCAGCTTGTCGTGAGCCCAGCGCTCGCTATCGGCGAGCACATCCACCCCGACGACGGCCCAGTCCTGATCCTCGTCGAGTACCGCCTTGACGGGGAGGACACCGACGACTTCCTGGCCGCCATGGCCGAACTGCGCATCGTGAGGCGGCGCCTGGGCGGGACACGCTGGGGCGTCTTCCAGGATGTGACCGCGCACGGCAAGTTCTTCGAGACATTCCTCGTGCCTTCCTGGCAGGGCTACCTGCTCCAGCGCGCTCACTACACCAAGGCGGACAGGCAGGTCGAGGAGCGGGCATTCGCGTTCCACCAGGGACCCGGCGAACCCAAGGTCACCCGTTTGGTCCACCCCGAGACGGTCGAGGCCGCCCGTGCCCGGTCTGCCTGGCGGCGGGAGATGTTCCGGTTGTTGAGACCACCGTAGGTCGATTCGGCTTCGATCCCGGCTCAGCCACCCACTTGAGGGGCTTCGTCCTGGTTCTGTCGTGCCGGACCGGCCTGGTTCAGCTGTCAGCGGCGAACCGGACGCCACCCCCTGCCAGCCAATCTCCACGTGGTCTGACCGTCGTCGGCACCGCCGATACCTGCCGGTTGCCGACCCAGGTGGACGGCTCAGCGGGCGGGCGAGCTCACCAGCGGTTGTGGACTTCGGGGGCGATGCGCCCTCGGTAGATCTCGGCGAGCTGGCCGAGCGTCGGCACGTCCAGCGGTCCGAGCTCGCCGGCTGCGGCGTTCTGCCGTGCCTGGTCGGGGTTCTTTGCACCTGGGATGACCGTCGAGACCCCCGGGTCCGACATGCAGAAGCGCAGGGCGAACGCCGCCATCGTCTCGCCGGGAGGCACGAGCGCGCGTAGCTCGTCGACCGCGCGGAGACCGGTCTCGAGGTCCACGCCGGAGAAGGTCTCGCCAACGTCGAACGCCTCGCCGTGACGGTTGTAGTTCCGGTGGTCGTCCGCGGCGAACTGCGTGTTGCGCGTCATCTTGCCGGTCAGCAGGCCCGAGGCGAGCGGCACACGGACAATCACTCCGACGCCGGCATCCCGGGCGGCAGCGAGGAACCTCTCGGCCGGACGCTGACGGAAGATGTTGTAGATGATCTGGACTGTCGCGACGCCCGGGTAGTCGAGCGCCTTCAACGCCTCCTCGACCCTCTCGACGCTCACCCCGTAGTGGGCGATCGCACCGGCGGACACGAGGTCGTCGAGCGCAGCGAACACCTCAGGGTGGTAGTAGAGATCGGTCGGGGGACAGTGCAGCTGGACGAGATCCAGAGTCTCCATTTCAAGGTTCTCCCGGCTCCGGTCGACCCAGGCGATGAGGTTCTCCGGGCTGTAGTGCTCGACGCTCTGCACGGGTGCACGACGCCCGGCCTTCGTGGCGACAAAGATCGGGTCGGAGAGCTCCTTGCGCAGCTCGGCCACCAGGCGCTCGCTACGTCCATCGCCATAGACGTCAGCGGTGTCGAAGAAGTTCACGCCAGAGGCAGCTGCCGCCCGCAGCGCCGCTCGTGACGTGTCGTCGTCGGCTTGCCCCCAGTCGGCACCGATCGCCCAGGCGCCGAAACCGATGACGCTCGCGTCCCACCCAGTCTTTCCCAGCCGGCGTGTCTCCATTGGCCCCACGTTAGGCGTGTCGGTCAGTGACCCGAGCGGCCGCAACGTGACCGGTTCGGATGCCTCGCCGCCCCTGCTCGGTCATGAGGCCGGTTCACTCCGTCCGGGTCGTCGGTTTCCACCTTCACCGCGTCTGCCACACTTACGGCATAGCGGCCCTCGAAGCCGGCACACCGCTCAAGACGGTGAGGCGGTGACCGTTGCGCTCTGGCTGCAGTCGAAGAAACGGTGGCCGAGCGACCAAGGAGGCCGCGTTGCTTGGGCGCTCGTCAACTACAGTGCAGAAGTCGACGGGCTGTGGCGCAGCTTGGT
>PLIM01000001.1:19581-20602 GCA_003139355.1 Acidimicrobiaceae bacterium
AAGCGTTCTCACGGAGGTGCAATGCCAGCACGACCAGAAGGTGTGTACGCCGACCGCCGGGGCCAGTGGTACTTCAAGGTCTCTCTCGGTAAGGACGGGCTGACCGGCAGGCGGGAGCAGATCACGCGTCGCGGATACGCGACGGCGAGTGAGGCTGCCAAGGCTCGACGGGAGCTCATCGGCAAGCTCGACGCGGGACTTGTGAAGCCGGGCGCGGTCGCGCTCACCGTGAACGAGTTGCTCGATCTGTACCTGGACGGGCTGGATGCCGACCAGCGCCTGTCGCCGAAGACCCGACACGACTACCGCGTCTACGCGCAGACTTACGTGCGAAAGCCCCTGGGCAACCGCAAGGTTCGTGATGTCACCCCGGAGCTGATCCTCACCTGGCAGCGGAGGCTGCTTGCCGAAGGGGGAGCCAAGGACGGCAGGCCTCTGGCGCCGAACACGATCCGCCTGGCGCGCGCGCCGCTTGCAGGAGCCTTCAGGCTCGCGGTTTCGAGCGGGATCGTGGCTGTCAATCCGCTCATGCACGCGCCAAGACCGAAGGCCAGGCGTTCGGTCCCGCGCCATTGGAGCCCCGAGCAGGCCCGAGAGTTCCTCGCCTTGATGGAAGGAGACCGCACGTATCCCGTCTGGGCGTTCTTGATGTGCGCAGGACTTCGGATCGGTGAGCTCGTCGCGCTCCGGTGGAACAACGTCGACCTGACCGAAGGCGTAGTGAGCGTCGTCGAGTTCTCCACCTACCTCGGGCACGACGTCGTCGCCTCATCCGGCAAGAGTCGCGACGCGATCCGGCGTGTCGACATCGACAGGGCCCTCGTCGGCGTGTTGCGAGCACAGCGCGCGCAGCAGGCCAAGGAGCGGTTGGCAGCAGACTTCTACGAGGAGACCGGTCACGTCTTCACCCGCCCGGCCGGTGGTCCCTACCATCCCCAGTACTTGTCACGCCTGCTCGGCCGCTACAGCGAGGAGCTCGGCCTACCCCGTCTGACGGCTCACGGGCTCAGGCACACTTGCG
>PLIM01000017.1 GCA_003139355.1 Acidimicrobiaceae bacterium
GCTTGAAGCGCTAGGTGACCTGAGGGCGGCCATCGCTAATACACGCGAGTTGCTCGAACAGCAACAGGTCGCCCTCAAGCTTCAGGTTGATCTCGTACAACGCCAGGCCTTCGCTCGCCATCACGAGGGAATTGGCGACCTGCGCACGGAGTTGGTCGAGATGGGCTTGCTGATCGGCGAGTTTCACAAGAAGCTGGACACCGCGGCGGCCGAGTTGCGTCTTCGTCAAGGCGCGGTCGACCTACTGCTCAACGAGGTGCGGCGATCGCTGCCCGAACCGCTATCTCCGCAGGCGCTCGAGAAGCTCCCGAGAGCGATGGACGCTATGTACGCCGATTTCGAAGAGGTCTTCCGTGGTCCCTCGGTACACGTGACTGAGGTTGTCAAGGAGTATCTGCCTGATGTCCTTGCTCTGGACCGCCACGGCCCGATCGTTGACCTTGGATCTGGGCGTGGTGAGTGGCTCGAACTCTTGAAGGACGCAGGCGTCGACGCGTACGGGGTCGATATGAACCAGGAGTTCGTCGAGCAGTGCCAGGCCCGCGGGCTCAAAGTCCTGCTAGCTGATGCTTGCGAGCACCTTGCAGGAGTCTCCGAACGATCGCTCTCCGCCGTAACAGCCTTCCATCTCGTTGAGAACGTGCCTATTGATCGGGTGATCGAGCTGATCGATCTGTCTGTGCGCGCCCTTCATCCTGGCGGCCTGCTGATCCTCGAGACTCCGAACCCAGAGAACCTCGTCGTCGGCGCATCGAGCTTCTATGTCGACCCCAGCCACGTGCGTCCGCTGCCCCCGGGCCTCCTGGCTTTCCTCGTTGAGGCGCGAGGTCTCGCTGATGTCGAGACTCGTTTCCTCCATCCCAATGCCGCCAGCAACTTGCGGTCTCCGAGAGACACCGAACCCTGGTCTGGCGACCTCGCTCCGCTCGTGGAGGCGATCAACGCCCGCCTCTACGGGCCTCAGGACTACGCAGTGATCGGACGCCGACTCTAAGGTGTCGGAGAACGGAGCCTTGCGTGTCGCGTGGTGGAGCCCGCTTCCCCCTCAGAACAGCGGCATCTCCGACTACAGTTTCGACCTCCTGACAGAGCTCACCACCCGGATCGCCGTCATCGCCGTCGTGCGCGACGATGTCGTGAGCCTTGTCCATGCGCCCGCCGGGGTGCCGGTCCTCGGAGCGAGCAAGTACCTCGCTGGCGTCGCCGGCCGGTGCGATCTCGACATCTACCAGATGGGCAACGACCTCTGGCTCCACGGCTACATGCATGCAGCGGCACTAGCCACACCAGGCCTTCTGGTGCTGCACGACCTGGCACTCCTCGACCTCTATGCCACAGCGCGCGGAGGCATGAACAGCCCCGTGCTTGTTGAGGAGGTCCGGATCGAGGATCCCACGATCGCCGACGGCGTCCCCACGATCGTCGTCAACGGACGAAAGGAACCAGACCGGCTCCGCGTGCCCCTGTTGCGCCGCTTGGTCGAGGCGAGCCTGTTGACGATTGTGCACAGCGCGTGGCTTCGCGAAGAGACTTCCCTGCGGTGCCCGACGGCACGAATTCGCCATGTACATCGGCCGGTTAGAGTCGTCGAGCCGTCTGCACAATCGCAGAACGAGGCGCCCGCTGATGTCGTCTTCGGGATCTTCGGCGATCTCGAGCGGCGCAGGCGCATCGCAGTAGCTGTGAAGGCCTTCGCTCGAGTGCACGGGTCCTTCCCGAAGAACGCCCTCCTCGTGATCGCCGGTCGCTCTAACAGCCCAGAGGCGGAGCGGGAGATTCACGAGATCATTCGAACATCGGACATGGCTGATGCGGTCCAGGTGCTGACCAACGTGCCGCTCGAAGTCCTCGAGGCGGAGATCGCGCGCTGCGACGTCGCCATCTGCCTTCGCTGGCCGATTGCCGGCGAGGTCAGCGCCTTGCTCATGCGGGCGCTAGCTGCCGGTAAGCCCGCGATCGTAAGCGACCTTCCCAAGTACCGGGACCTCGATCCGACGCTCTGCTGGAAGGTCCCGATCGACCCCTCCAAAGAGGCAAGCGAACTTGAGCGCTTGATGAGGCGAGTGCTCGAGGATCCCAAGGTTGGCCGCAGTGCCGGTGCTGCCGCGTTGCGCCTTGTCGAGACCGAGGCGACAGTGCCTGCCACGGTGCAGCGCTACCTCGAGGTTATCGAAGAGTGCCGAACGCTCAGCGCTGCCGCTTCAACGCGCCCTCAAGATGTCAGCTCCGGTAACACTGACGTGCCAGGAGTCAACGTCATCGCTGACTGGCAAGCGACTACCGGCCTGGCGGAGTCGGCTCGACGATCGGTGGCCGCACTGATCGACGCTGGAGTTCGCGTCGCCGCCCACGAGTACCAGATACCTGGCATTGCGCGCGACGGACAGCGCATCCCTGTCTGGCTGCACGACCTCCCCAAAGGCCGCCCCCACAACATAGACATCTGCTACGTCAACGTAAACGAGCTGCACGGCATGTCCGATGACGAGCTACGTCCTCGAGGGCCCGGCAACTATGTCATCGGACACTGGTTCTGGGAGCTCCCTTCACTCGCAAGCGCCTTCATCGATCAAGTCGCACGAGTCGACGAGATCTGGATCGGGAGCCGCTTCAGCCGCGAGGCTCTGCTCGGCCATACGGACAAGCCCATCCATGTCATGCCGTGTATCGTCAACACACCACCGTCCGCTGGCGCTACCCGCAGAGATTTCGACCTCTCCGAGGGCGCGTGCATCTTCTTCTTCCACTTCGACGCTCGCTCGACATTCGCTCGTAAGAACCCTTGGGCGGTTATCCGCGCCTTTCGCAGAGCCTTCACCCCCAAGGAACGATCGGGGCCGGTTCGCTTGGTCTTGAAGACGATCAACCTGTCACGGACCCCCGCGGCTGCTGGCGAACGCCTCGCGCGCGAGATGCAGGAAGCCGGCGGGACTCTCATTGACATGGAGCTGTCGGGCGAGGACATGGCCTCTTTGATCACCTGCTCGGACGTATACGTATCCCTCCATCGCTCCGAGGGATTCGGGCTGGGGATTGCCGAAGCGATGCTGGCGGGTCGACCGGCCATCGCGACTGCGTACTCCGGAAACATGGACTTCATGACTCAGCAGAACAGCTGTCTGGTTGGCTACAGGCTTTGCCCCGTCGGCCACTCCGAGACCTACAACAACCCAGGTATGGAATTCGTGTACGAGCCCGGGCAACTCTGGGCGGAACCCAACATCGACCAGGCTGCTCGCTGGATGCGACTTCTCTACGAGAACCCCGGGCAGCGGAAGCGAATTGGTAGCGCGGGGTCAGCTACGATCAGCACGCACTACAGCTCCGCAGCGGCGGGGGCGGCCGCCGTCGCCCGGCTTGCACAGATCGCCTCCGATTTGGCCCGGAGTCAGAGCCATCCTTGCCAGGCACCCTGACTCATGAAGGCGCGCGGTGCCCTCGCACACTCCGCTATGACTGTCGTCCGAGCTGCAGTTCGAGTCACGCGCCGTTTCGGTCGAGTCAAGGCGCCTCCGGGGTCCAGTCCACAAAGCAGCTGTGGATCGAGGTCAACAGGCCGGAGTCGATCGCCCGACCCGTGAACACCCACAGGGTGAACTGGGTTCCCTGATCCTGATGGATCGCCGCTCCCTCCGGTTCGCCACGTGCGAACTGGCTATCGACGAGCTCGGCGGCAGTCGAGCCCGACGACGACGCCCCGGCTGAGCACGAGCCCGGCATGCAGACGAGGTGTTCCATGGGTGACTTCCGGCTTGGCAGCGCGATCCACTGCGGTGTACAAGGTTGCCATGACCATTGCATCGGTGAACCCGGCGACAGGCGAGACCCTGAGGACCTTCGAGCCCTACGACGAGGTGGAGGTGGAGCGAAGGCTCGCACTAGCAGACAGTGCGTTCCGCTCCTACCGCCGGACCAGCTTCGACGAGCGCGCAAGGCTCGTGCGCGCCATGGCCGACGTGCTCGAGGCGGACCGGGCCGCGATCGCCGAGACGATGACTCTCGAGATGGGCAAGCCCATCGTCCAAGCACGCAGCGAGGTGGCGAAGTGTGAGGGCGTGCTGCGCTATTACGCCGAGCACGCCCCGGCCATGCTCGCCGACGAGCCCGTTACGACCACCGCCGCCAAGCACGGCTCGCACATAAAGTACCAGCCGATCGGGCCGGTGCTGGCCGTGATGCCTTGGAATTTCCCCCTCTGGCAGGTCATAAGGTTCGCAGCGCCGACGTTCATGGTCGGCAACGTCGCGATCTTGAAGCACGCGTCGAACGTGCCCCAGACGGCGCTCAACATCGAGGGCGCGGCTCGGCGGGCCGGCTTCCCAGAAGGCGTCTTCCAGACCCTTCTCGTCGGCGGCGAGAGGGTGCAGGCGATCTTGGAGGACGACCGTGTGGCCGCCGCGACCTTGACAGGCAGCGAAGGCGCCGGGCGGTCGGTGGCGGCCATCGCTGGCAACGCCATCAAGAAGACGGTGCTCGAGCTCGGTGGCGCGGACCCTTTCATCGTTATGCCCTCTGCCGACATTGAGCGGGCGATCGAGATCGGCGTGTGGGCGCGTGTCCAGAACAATGGCCAGAGCTGCATCGCGGCAAAGCGCTTCATCGTCCATGAGGCGATCGCCGACGAGTACCAGGAGCGTTACGCCGAGGCAATGTGCAAGCTCGTCGTAGGCGATCCCCTCGAGGAGGCGACCCAGGTCGGACCACTTGCCACCGCCCAAGGTCGCGACGAAGTGAACGAGCAGGTTGTGGACGCGTTGGCGAAGGGGGCCAAGGCCATCTGCGGCGGTGCGCCGATGGGCGGCCCGGGATGGTTCGTCCAGCCCACTGCACTGACGGGACTCACCCCGGAAATGCGGGTCTACCGTGACGAGGTCTTCGGGCCCGTGACCTCCTTCTTCCGGGTCGCCGGAATCGACGAGGCAATCGCACTTGCCAACGACACCAACTTCGGGCTCAGCTCGAGTGTTTGGACCGAGGACGCGGCCGAACAACAGCGCTTCGCCGATGAGCTCGAGTCAGGCATGGTCTACATAAACGCCATGACGATCTCGTACTACGACCTCCCCTTCGGGGGTATTAAGCGCTCGGGCTACGGGCGGGAGCTCTCCCCCACCGGCATCCGGGAGTTCACAAACATAAAGACCGTCTGGCACGACTGACCACAGGCGACAGCCTCAGCCGACCCGGACCGAGTCGGCCTCGGGCGCGAACTGAGGCGCCAGCGCGGGCCGCTGACGTTCGCAACTCACCTCCAGCAATGTCACCCCATGTGGCTCGACAGCCACCGAGTACTCCAGCGAGCCGTCCCGAGCCGCCACACACTCGACCCGCTCCTCCGGCTCCATGAGCGTTCTCAGCACCTCGAGGTCGGAGGGCCGGATATGCGAGGGCGCCCCCATGGCGACCCACGCGTCGTAGACACTCCCGTGCTCACGGTCGAGCCGAGTGGTCCGCACCCGGACGGGCCCGCTTACGCCTGACACTCGCAACCGGAAGTGTTCCGCGTCCCCGGGTTCGAAAAGCTCATATACCTCACCGGTGTCGCGCTCGGCGGGTTGCCGGCCGCGCGCGACGAGCGCGGGTGAGCAGTCGCCACGGTAGTGGTGATAGTTCCACACCAGGATGGCCAGCGTTCCGTCCTCGCGTCTCGTCGCCGCGAAACACTCGCCACTGACAAGCTCCTGCGAGCCCAGGCGCGAGAGGAACCAGTAGCCGTGGTACGCGGCCTTCTTCAGCGACTGCGCGTTCACAAGGCCGAACCCGCCGTGGAACGGTCCGTCACCGAGCCGGCTTTCCTCGAAGATGTCGCTGACCGCCCAGAATGCGAGCGAGTCGGCGTGCCCGCGGGCGAGCCAGTTGTTGCGCACGATGAACGGCGCCATGAACGCCGTGTCGTGAGCAGGGTCCCGAGGGCTGGGACTGCTGCTCCACTCCGTATAGTGCCGCTCGAGCGTCGAGAACTCCGTCTCGGCGAGAAGGTCTTCGACCCCTCGAAGGTCGACGCCGAGGCGGTCCTGGCCGTCCCAGGTCATGTCGCCTTGGCCCGCGAGGTCAACGGTGTGGATGGTGGGATAGGGGTGCGTCGAGAAGAAGTCGATCGGAATGTTGCGTTGCCGGCATTCGAGCAGGAAGGCACGGCCCCACGGTGGCTGCCCCGCTGCCTCGCCGGCTCCCGAGGAGGCGGGCCCGCCTACTCGCAGGCCGGAGTCGACATCCCTGATCACGCGCGCCGTGCGCTCGTACAGCTCGAGATAGGTCGGAAAGTCGGCGTTCTTCCAGAAGACCTCGAGGTTCGGCTCGTTCCACACTTCGAAGTACCAGCGGCGCACCTCCTCCAAGCCGTACCTCTCGATCACGTGATCGACGAACCGCTCGACAAGCAACTCCCACCGGGCCCAATCCCTGGGAGGAGTGATGTTCCCCCGCCACCAGAACACGGTGTCGTCCCCACTCGCCAGGTCATACGGCATGAAACCCAGCTCGACGAACGGCCTGATCCCGATGGAAAGCCAGTGATCATAGGCCATATCGACGTACTGCCAGTTGAAGACAGGCCGCCCCTCGCTCTCGCGGTAAACCATCATGTCCTCGTGGAAGACGCCGTGCATGCGGAGGTAGGAGAAGGGCATGTCATGCTGCAGCATCTCGAGATGCCGCTGGAACTGACCACGCAGCGCCTCGGCGGTGCGACCTCCACCGACGCACACGCGCCAGTGCGGGACGATCGAAGGGCCATTGCCGTTGCTGTCCACGACGATGTCGTGGATCACGGTTGCGCCTGCTGGCTGCCAGGGTGGGCGGGCGCGGAGCACGACTCTCGGACGACCAGCGAGGTCGCCAACTCGACGCGCAGCGCGTCCAGCGGAATGCCCTCGATCTGGCGCAGCAGCATCGAGACGGCGAAGCGGCCCATGTCTGCAAGGGGCTGACGGACCGTTGTGAGCGGCGGGATGACAAGCGGCGCCACGAGCACGTCGTCGAAGCCGACGACGCTGATCGCGTCCGGCACGCGCACGCCCCGAGCTCGCAGGGCAGAGTAGCAGCCGAACGCCATTGTGTCGTTACCTGCGAAGATCGCTGTCGGCGGGCGAGGCAGGTCAAGCAACGCCATGGTCTGCTCGTAGCCGGACTCGTGGAGGAAGGTGCCGGGGCGGACCAGGTCGGGGTCCGGCTCGATACCTTCAGCTTTCAGAGCCGCCTGGTACCCACTGGCGCGCTCCTGAGCACAGCCGAGGGTGGGGCTTCCGCCGATGAAGCCGATGCGGCGATGGCCGAGCGAGAGGAGGTACTCCGTGGCGCTGCGCGCTCCCGCCCAGTTCGTCGCTCCCACGGAGGGCACGTGCGGGCCAAGCTCACCCTGGTGATCGACCACCACGAACGGAGTCCGGCGCCGGCGTAGGGACTGGACGCGAGCAGACTGCCCTTGAGCTAGCACCAAGATGGCCCCGTCGGTCCACCCGTCGGAGATCTTGGCCAGCCACTGGCGCTCGCGTTGGTCCTCGCCGTTCGTCGCCGAGATCACGAGCCGGAGCCCGGTCGGCTCAAGGGCTTCTTCGACGCCCCGGATGATCTCGAGGATGTACGCGGAGTCGAGTGACAGCACGACGAGGTCGATCAGGCCGTGGCGACCTTTGCGCATGGCGCGAGCGGCTCGGCTGCGAACGAACCCCGCCTCCGCGACGAGCTGCTCGATCTTCTCGCGGGTGGCGGGCGCCACGTCTGGACGCTTGTTGAGGACTCGAGACACCGTCATCGCCGACACTCCGGCTGCCTCCGCGATCTCACGGATCGTGAGCCTCTGCTCGGTTGGCTGTTGGGATGACATGTTCGCTCAGCGTCCTACGTTACCGTTATGGTGACTGTTGAGTCACTGACCGACGCTGCACGATACCGGGCTTTCCGCTGCTGATCAAACCGACGCCCGGCCCATGCGACCCTTCCGCGGTGAAGGCGCCAACCCCCCGAAAGACCTGGCGCCACGGTCCCAAACAGAGGGACAGCTCCGCGTCGTGCCCTTGCGCCACACCAGTCCCGGTGCTATGGTTCGCCGTTAGCGTTAACGGAATGTATGGCTATGTTATGCCCCCGAACGCAGTGAATGTGCGTTGGACAGAGAGGGGGAAAGGCAAGGGCAAGCACTCAGGGGAAGATGAACGTTGGTCCCGCCGCCAGGACCGACCGTCTCCACAACGTTGGGGCGGAACTGCGTTGGCGTGTGACGACACCGTGTTGTTTGTGTAAGCGCGTGGCCCCTTCGGGGGATTGCCGAAGCTGCCACCACATATCTCGCGATCGGGCCTGCTCAGGCGGTGCTCTCCGCCAGGCAGGGCGGTCGACCTAGTGAGAAGGGAAGGAACCTTGATCCGTGAATCTCTCAGTCGCATAGGGAGCAGGCGCTTCGGCGCTGCGCTCGCAGCGTTCGTCGTAGCGGTGTTTCTCGTCGCCGTGCCCGAAACCGGTGCCTCGACCACCACAGTGAGATCGGCGACGCCGAAGGCCACCATCAACGTCTGGATGGTGGACAACGGCAAGAACGTCGACAACCTGTGGACCCAACTGGCCACCACGTTCGATGCCGCCCACCCGGGCGACCACGTGAACGTGAGCATCACCCCGTCCAGCAGCAACACCTACCAGGTCAAGTTGCTCTCGGCGCTCGGGACGAAGAGCCCGCCGGCGCTCTTCTTCTCCTGGGGTGGTGGAGCGCTCCAGCAGTTCATACAAGCCGGCAAGGCGCAACCGTTCGCGGACGCGGGCAAGAATGATGCCGGCAAGCCGTCCTGGACGAAGAGCTTCCTTGCCTCCAGCCTCGGCCCGGTCACCTTCAACAAGAAGGTCTACGGCATCCCGATCCTCGGGACCCAGCCGGTGCTCTTCTTCTACAACAAGACCGTGCTGGCCAAGTACCACCTCGCCTACCCCAAGACGCTGCCGCAGCTGCTCAGTGACGTGAAGACTCTCGCGGCCCACAACACCACCCTCATCGGCCTCGGCAACGTGGACAACTGGGAGGGCCTGATGTACCTCGAGTACTTCACCGATCGCGCAGGTGGTCCCCAGGCCTTCCTGAACGTCGAGGCCAACAAGAAGGCCGCCTGGTCCAACCCGGCGATCCTCAGTGCGCTAACCGACATCCAGACGCTGGTCAAGGACAAGGCGTTCGAGACTGGCTACGACTCGATCAGCTGGGGCACTGGCTTCGTCGACGCCCTTGTCTACCAAGGCGTCTGCGCGATGGAGCTGATGGGGGACTGGGACCTCGGAGTCATGCTCTCGGACAACGCCAGCTTCGTCAACTCCGGCAAGCTGGGAATTGGCGAGTTCCCGACAGTGCCGGGCGGCAAGGGTAACCTGAACGACCTCGAGGGCAACACCACGAACTACGCTGCCATGGCGACCCACATATCGGCCGCGCAGAAGTACGTCGCAGAACAGTTCGCCGCCTCCGTGTTCAGCAGCCACGCCTATGCCGCGGACGAGGTCAAGAATGGGCTTGTGCCGATGATTGCCGGCTCGGCGGGCCTCCTCAAGACCTCACCCCTGAAGCGCTACCTGGTGCCGGTGTACAACGACGTGGCGAAGGCACCCTACTTCCAGTACTCCTGGGACCAGGCCCTCGGCCCGGTCAAGGCGACGCCGATGGTCACCAACCTGGGCAAGGTGTTCGACCTCACGGAGACGCCCGCGCAGTTCGTGAAGATCATGAACGGCTACCAGACTGGCTCATAGGAGCAAAGTCCAGGATCCTCTCGGATCCAACACCCTGACCGGGCCACCTCTCGTCCGGTCACAGATGGGAGAGGTCCCGCCGCCTGAACGGGGCGGGACCTCTCCCTGGACACAAGAGGTTGACATGGCCACCGTGAGCACCGTCCTCAACAGGGAGCGAGCGCCGGTACCTGTCCCCAAACCGGGATCCCCAAGGCGCCGCGTGCTTCTCCTCGCCGATATCGTGGGGCTATCGCCGACCCTGTTGCTTTACGGGCTCTTCATCGTGGTCCCCGTGGTCTTCGCCGTCTTCCTGTCGTTCACCAGCTGGAACGTCATCGGGACGTTGCGGTGGGTGGGGTTTGCCAACTGGTCGCGCTTCTTCTCCGACCCGGGGGCTCACCACGCCCTCCTCGTCACCCTGGAGCTCGTCGTGTTCAGCTGGTTGGTGGAGACACCACTGGCGATGGCTTTGGGCCTGTTCATAGCCGGGACGCAACGCTACCGGTCCGTGTACGCGGCGATCTACCTGCTGCCGTTGCTGCTGTCGACTGCCGGCATCGCCCTCATGTGGGAGGGCGTGCTTAGCCCCGAATTCGGCGGCCTCGCTTGGTTCTCCTTCCATCTGAAGCTCAGCTTCTTGAACCAGAACTGGCTGGGCAGCCCGAGCCTCACCCTGTACGTGCTGGTGGTGATCATCGCCTGGCAGTTCGTTCCCTTTCACGCTCTCATCTACCAGGCCGGCCGGCGGACCATTCCCAACGAGCTCTATGAAGCCGCGCGCATAGACGGCGCGACTCTCGCCCAGACCTTTCGTTATGTGACGCTCCCCCAGCTCCGCTATACGGTTGTCACCTCCTCCATGCTGATCGTCGTCGGATCGCTCACCTACTTCGACATCATCTTCATCCTCACCCAGGGCGGCCCGGGCGACACCACGCGTGTTCTCTCCCTGTACATGTACGACACGGGCTTCTTGCAGACCGAGTTCGGCTATGCGAGCGTACTGGCGGTCGTCCTCGCGGTCCTCGGCATCGCCGTCGCACTCCTCCTCATCCGCGCCACGGGCTTCGGCAAGATGGACAGCGGTCGGGAGGGGATCTCGTGAGCTCCACAAGCCTTACCCCGCCAGCACCGGAGGCCGTCGCTTCGAGGCCCGCCGCGGCTCGCGTGGCGCGAGCGCACGGTGGGCGGACGGGCCGGGCCGGTGCCCCCGGAGCCAGCCGCGTAGCACGGCTGATCGCCTTCGTGCTAGGCACCGTCTGGCTGGTCATCGTCCTTCTGCCTATCTACTACATGGCTCTGGCGAGCTTCCGCACCCAGGGCCAGTACCTGACCGGCAATCCCTGGCTCCCCGTAGGAGGCCTGAGCCTGTCGTCGTACAGCACCGTCTTCTCGGCGACCGGGCTCGGCACCGATTTCCGCAACAGCGCCGTGCTCACCCTTGCCTCGATCGTCATCGTGGTGCTGTTCTCCCTCGGCGCCGCTTACCGCATCGTGCGGCGCGGCTCGCGCTTTGCGGCTGTCTCCTTCCGCGTCATCCTCTTCGGTCTGGCGGTGCCGGTCCAGGCGATCATCATCCCGATCTTCATCATCGTCGTGAAGATGCACCTCTACGACACACTGATCGCCGTGATACTGGCGGCGAGCGCCTCGCTGATAGCGGTGGCTGTGCTGCTCATGGTGAACTACGTCCGCGCCATCCCCCGCGAGCTGTTCGACGCCATGACCGTGGACGGCGCCGGGGAATGGACTCTCTTCACCCGCCTGGTCTGGCCGATGGCGCGGCCGGTGCTCGCAGTGGTGAGCATCTTCGCCGGGCTCGGCGCGTGGAACAACTTCCTGATCCCCCTGATCCTCACCCAGAGCAACTCCAACTCTGTGCTGCCCGTGGGCCTGTACGAGGTGGCCTCGACTTCGCAGTACGGCATCGACGTGCCTGTGGTCATGGCCGCGGTCATGCTGTCGGTCTTGCCTCTCGTGCTCCTCTACTTCGGACTGCGTCGCCAATTCGTGCAAGGGCTCGGCGGCCTTGCAATCCGTTGATGGCCGACCCGGAGGAAAGGGTCAGGAAGGAACCGGTCTAGCGATGGACGAGAACATCCTCTTGCACACCAATGGAGCCCAGATCGAGAAGCGGTCAGGTTGCCGCATCGCGCTGCGCGGCGTCGGGATCGGCGGCTGGATGAACATGGAGAACTTCATCACCGGNNCGCTTTTTCGATCGCTTCCTCGAGGTGTTCTTTGCCGACGAGGACGCCGCCCTCCTTGCCTCCCTCGGCCTCAACTGCGTACGGCTGCCAATCAACTATCGCCACTTCGAAGACGACATGGCGCCGTTCGAGATGAAGGAGGAAGGCTTCGAGCTGCTCGACCGGGCGATCGAGCGTGCCGCCCGGCACTGTCTGTACAGCGTCATCGACCTGCACGCGGTGCCGGGTGGCCAGAACCAGCACTGGCACAGCGACAACCCGACCCACTGGGCGGCGTTCTGGGCACACAAGCACTTCCAGGACCGGGTGGTGAACCTCTGGGAGGTCCTGGCGCGTCGTTACCGTCATCAGCCGTGGGTCGCCGGATACAACCTGGTGAACGAGCCAGGGGACGCCCGTGGCAATGCAATCTGGCCCTTCTACCAGCGGCTGTACGAGGCCGTGCGCGCCGTCGACCCCGAGCACATCCTCTTTCTCGACGGCAATCGCTATGCGACGGAGTTCGGCCTCTTCGAACAGGTCTGGCCGAACGTCGTCTACACGTGCCACGACTACGCGGTCCCCGGGTTCCCCGATGGCGGGGACTACCCGGGAGTGAGCCGAGGCCAGCACTTCGACCGCGACGCTCTGGAGCGCCAATTCATCGAGCGGACACGGTTCATGAGCGAGACCGGCACCCCGATCTGGGTGGGCGAGTTCGGCCCGGTGTACACCGGCGACCCGGTCCGCGACGAGATGCGCTACCGGCTACTGGCCGACCAGCTGGACATCTATAGCGAGCACCAGGCGGGCTGGTCGCTCTGGACCTACAAGGACATCGGGTTGCAGGGCCTTGTCTGCGCCGACCCGGCGTCGCCCTATCTGCGGCGGATACGCCCTGTTCTCGATGCCAAAGCCCGTCTCGGCGTTGACGCGTGGGGATCCACAGACGCGGGCGTCCGCCACATCATGTCGCCCATAGAGGAGACCTTCCGCAAGGAGTTCCCGGACTTCCAGCCCTTCCCTTGGGGTCAGGACTCCTGGATCGCCCTGGTTGTTCGCCATATCCTGCTCGCCGAGCCTTTGGTCGGTGCGTTCGGGCGCTGCTTCGAGGGCGTACGAGGCGAGGAGATCGAGGCGCTCGCCGATTCGTTCTGCCTCGCTGCCTGCTTGCGCCGGGACCGGCTACTCGAACTGGTACGCGAGGCGTCCGCGGCTCCGCTGCCGCCTGACCAGCCAACGACGGGCTCGTGAGGCAGGAGGAAGAGGGCAACTGGATGGACGCGCCGGTACGGGGGTTCGTCACCGCGACGCGTGCAGCCAATTGGGAAGAGTCGCTCGTCAGCGGAAATGGCTGCATCGGGGTCCTGGTTCTCGGTGACCCCGCCGAGGAGGTGCTGACCTTCAGCCACGAGCGGCTGTTCCTGCCGACGACGCCCGCCCTCCCACCGATCGACATGGCTCCTCACCTGCCGCAGATCCGGGCTCTGTTGTTGGCGGGCCAGTACCAGCAAGCAGCCGACCTTGCTGTACGGATCGCCGATGAACATGGCTACGGCGGACTCCGCTGGACAGACCCGTTCGTGCCAGCATTCGACCTGAGGGTCAGCGAGACCGTCCGTGGTGAGCTCCGTGACTATTCGCGAGGGGCTGACTACGAAACGGGGGAAGTGTGCGTCAGCTGGCAAGATGACCTTGGGCCATCGTCGCGTCACCTGTTCGTCTCGCGTGCCGACGACGTGGCGGTGCTGAAGCTGATCGCCGCGAGGCCAGGAAGGCTCGACTGCGCTCTGAGGATTTCGAGCACGCCGGGGCCGCAGGAGACAGACCACGACAACGGATCCTTCCTGTCGCGGGTGGCGCAGTGCCAGCGGCAGCGTCTCGGTCATGTGCTCGCCTACCGAGCCACCTTCAAACAACACCACGGCCGCGGCGTTCTGGGATACCAGACGGCGGTAAGAGTGGTTGCGGATGGTGGCCAGGTCGTCCTCGGGCACGAACAGATCAGTGTCACGGGTGCCGACAGCGTCCTCGTCCTTGTCGGGCTGGAAATGCTGACAGAGGACACAAGCCCAACCTTCCTTGATCTCGCGGCGCGGCTGAACCGCCTGCCCGCAGACTATGACGACCTGCTCCTCAGGCACGCGGCGATCCACGGAGATCTCTTCTGTCGAGCCCGCTTGGACCTCGGTGGAAAGGGTCCGGCCTCCTCGCCGAGCGAGGAGCTCCTCGAAAGCTCACGCTCCGGTGTCGCAGAAGCTGCACTCCTCGAGAAGGTCTTCGATGCAGGTCGTTACGCCATCATCTCGAGCTGCGGTGACTTGCCACCCAACCTGCAAGGCGTTTGGGCCGGCTCCTATACGCCCGCGTGGTCTGGCGACTATACACACAATGGCAACGTTCAGACTGCTCTGGGGGCCATCTTGAGCACGGGCACACCCGAGCTGTTGCTCAGCTATTTCTCTTACCTGGAGTCGATGCTGGCTGATTTCCGACAGAACAGCCGTTCGCTATTTGCCTGTCGCGGTGTCTATGTACCTTCGCGGTTCAGCACTCACGGACTGCAAAACCATTTCAACGAGACATGGTGCCACGAGTTTTGGACTGCGGGGGCAGGATGGGCCGCTCGGCTCTTCTATGACTATTGGCAGTACACCGGTGATGATGATTTCTTGGTGCTGCGCGCCTTACCGTTCATGCAAGAGGTAGCCGACTTCTACGAAGACTTCCTCATCGAGGGCGCGACCGGCACATTGGCGTTCGTGCCATCCCTGTCGCCCGAGAACAATCCCGGGAACTCCGGTTCGCAAGCGACCATCAACGCAACAATGGATATCGCCATCGCCAAGGACGTCTTGCGCAACCTGATCGTCGCCAGCGCAGCTCTCAACATAAACGCGGACCGGGTCGAGTCTTGGAAAGCCCTTCTCCGTGGACTACCAGCGTACGCGGTGGACGAAGACGGCGCTCTAGCCGAGTGGGCCTGGCCTGCGCTGCGTAACAATCAAGCACATCGGCATGCGTCGCACCTCTACCCGCTGTTGTACGAGGTCGACCCCGAGCTCCAGTGCGACGAGCGGATTCTGCAGGCTTGTCGGCAGGCAGTCGAACTACGGCTACGGTGGCGCAGGGAGCCGGGTAACGGGGAAATGGCCTTCGGCGTGGTGTGGCTTGGCCTGGCCGCGGCACACCTTGGCATGGCCGATCTGGCCCTGGAGGCCGTGACGTTGCTGGCGACGCGCTATTGGCGTCCGTCACTGGTATCGACTCACGACTCGTTGGTCTGTGCAAGCGGCAAGGAGGCGTTGTTCAATGTCGATATCTGTGGTGGCCTTCCCGCGCTGATCGTCGAGATGCTCGTGCAATCCTCGATCGGCAGGATCAGCGTCCTTCCGGCTCGCCCGGTTGAGTGGAAGTCGGGGTGCATCGAGGGTATTGCCTGTAGGGGCCAGGTCCTTGTCGAACGGTTGAGGTGGGCACCGGGCAGCGTGACGGCGATCTTGCGATCTCCCAAGGAAGTGTCGCTCGAGATTGTGTTGCCAGCGCGGCCAAAGGCGCTGCGTATCGATGGGAACCTCGTTGAAGGCGGCAATCTGGCAACTGGCGAACGAGTCCTGTTGAGTTTGGAGCCTGGGATCCCGAGGACGCTCGAGGCCCTCATCGATCTGTAGGCAGGTCGCCAAAGCCCAGATCGCCAAGGAAGCCGGAGTCTCTGCCCCGACGGCCTCAAAGCTGCGCTACGAGAACGTCTAGGGTTTCAGCGGCTACTCGCCAATGAGTCCGAGCCCTGCTGTTGGAGCGGCGGCACCAGCGCCAAGCCCAGACGAACGCCGTCGACGAGGGTCATGGAAAAGCGGGTCTTCGCACTGGCCAGGTTCGTGTGACGCAGCGGTGCCGCCAGGTTGGTCAACGAGCGCCGAGCAGATGCTCGACAGCGAGCTGATCGAGATGGGCGAAGCCGAATCCATGTGCAGCCTCGGTCTTGAGGTCGAACTCCTCGAAGGCGGACCGGTCGGCGATCAGATCGAGATACGACTCGGCCTGTTTGAGTGTCGGAGTGGCGAGCTCTCCGACTTGGCTGGCACTCAGGGCCTCCTGCACGGCTGGATCGGCGCGAAAGGCCGCCGCCCGTTCCTTCAAGAGCAGGTACGTCCGCATGTTGGATGCGGCCGAGGTCCAGACACCGGCCGAATCCTCGGTTCTGAGCGGCTTGTAATCGAAATGGCGGGGACCGTCGTAGGCAGGCCCGCCTCCGGGGCCTCCATTCTCGAGAAGGTCGACGAGGAAGAATGCGCTCAGCAGATCACCATGACCGAACACCAGGTCCTGGTCGAACTTAGGCCCGTGCTGACCGTTGAGGTCGATGTGGAAGAGCTTTCCGTGCCAAAGTGCCTGTGAAATGCTGTGGACGAAGTTCATCCCAGCCATTTGCTCGTGCCCGACTTCGGGGTTCACCCCGATCATCTCATGATGCTCGAGTGTCGAGATGAAAGCGAGCGCGCTTCCTACCGTTGGCAGCAGGATGTCACCGCGCGGCTCGTTCGGCTTCGGCTCAATCGCAAACCGGATGCCGTAACCACGGTCGATGACGAATTGCGCAAGAACGTCTAGCGCCTCTCGATAACGATCCAGAGCCGCCCGGACGTCCTTTGCCGCATCGGTATCGGCCCCTTCGCGCCCACCCCAGAACACATAGGTGCTCGCTCCAAGCTCGGCGGCGAGCTCGAGATTGCGCATGACCTTGCGGAGGGCGTAGCGGCGGACCCCGCGGTCATTGCTCGTGAAGGCCCCGTCCTTGAAGATCGGATGGGTGAAGAGATTGGTCGTGACCATCGGCACGACGAGGCCAGTCGCGGCCAGAGCGTCGCGGAACCGCTTGATCCTTCTCGCGCGCTCGGCATCATCGGACCCGAAGGGAATGAGGTCGTCGTCATGAAGGGACACGCCGTACGCGCCCAGCTCGGCGAGGCGAGACACGGCTTCGACGGGGTCCAGTGGGTCCCGTGTCGGATCTCCGAATGTGTCTCGAGCCTGCCAGCCCACCGTCCACAGTCCAAACGAGAAGCGGTCGTCACGGGTCGGCACCGGCATCGAGGACCTCCTCAGCACTTCGTTGATGTATTGAACTTGATCATCCCACGCCGCGGCCGCAACTGAAAGACGGCTCAGGCTCCAGCTCCGGCCGTTCGTCTTCTTCGTCAGTGTCACACCAACGAAAGGCCAGGTCGATCGGTCCCGATGAGGTCTCCGGCAGGCTCGGAGTGCCAACCGGGACCTGGCCAGCAGGTCTCACCCCTTGAGTCCGGCGGTGGCGATCCCTCCTCGTATCCCTTGTTGGACCAGCACGAGCAGAATGGCCGACGGGATCGCGGCGAACACGGCCGCGGCCATCAACTCCGGCCACTGCGAGGTGTACTGACCCAGGTACGAGTAGATGCTGAGGGTCATCGGTTCGACGGCGTTGGAGGTGCTGAGCGTCAGAGCGAAGAGGAAGTCGCCCCACGCGAATAGGAACGAGAAGAGCGCTGCCGACAAGATCGCCGGCCGGCTGAGCGGGATCACGATCCGCAGGAGACAACCAAGCATCGTCGCACCGTCCACCTGCGCCGCCTCGAGCAGATCGCGTGGCAACGCGATCATGAAGGCACGAATGACCAGGATGGCGAACGGCACGCAATAGGTGGAGTCGGCGATGATAAGCCCTGGATAGCTGTTGAGCAGGTGGATCCTGGCGAAGATCTTGAAGAACGAGGTGCCCAGCACGATGCCGGGGACCGTCTGGGCGACCAGGAGGGACAAGGTGACCAGCCCGGTGACCCGGAATCGGAAGTTCGCGAGGGCGTAGGCCGCGGGCACGGAGATCAGCAGTGAGAGGACCGTGGCACCGATCGCGATGATGAAGCTGGTGAGCAGCGAGCCACCCTGGGTGTGCAATACCTGCGAGTACGCGGAGAACGTAGGCGACGGCGGCAGAAGCGAGGTCGGCGTGGCGTAGGACTGCGGCAATGTCTTGAGAGACGTGACCACGGCCCAGTACAGGGGGATGAGCATGACCCCGACGATCGCCAGCGCCCCGGCGACGTTCAGCCCCGAGACCAGCAACCTCCGACGATGGCTGCGCCGGTGGCTCATCACCGAATCTCCGCCCTGTAGCTGCGCACGTACGCGAACGCGCAGACGAGGGAGATCAGCATCATGAGCGTGCCGATCGCCGCGCCCTGACCAAAATCGAGGTTATAGAACGACAGGGTGTAAGCCCAGGTGGACAGAAGCTGGGTGGCGTTCATCGGCCCGCCACCGGTCATGATCATTACGATGTCGAAGGCCTTCAAGGTATAGATGAAGCCGAGAACCAGCACCACGGCGATCACCGGTCGCATCACGGGCAGAGTGATCGACCGGAAGATGCGCACCCGCCCCGCACCGTCGACACGCGCTGCCTCGTAAAGCTCCTTTGGAATGTCTTGGAGGCCGCCGTGCAGAAGCAACATGTTGAACGGGATCCCTACCCAGATGTTCGCGAGAACGACGACCAGCAGCGCCAGATGACCGTTCGCGAACCACTCGATAGGCGAGTGGATCAGCCCGACATCGGTGAGCACCTGGTTGACCATGCCGATGTTCGGGTCGAACATCATTCGCAAGATGATTCCCGTGACAACGCCAGGGAGCAGCCAGGGAACGAGTATGAGCGACCTCAGGAATCCGTTCAAGGGAAAGCGCCGAGTGAAGAACAAAGCGATCAAGAAGCCGAGGCTGAACTGCACAACGATTGACCCCGCCATGAAGATCGCCGTGTCGTACAGCACGCCTGGCAGAACGGGGTTCGTGACCGCCATGTGGTAGTTGGTGAGGCCGACGAAGCCGCCGGTGTTGCGTACGAACACGATGACGCTCGATTGCCGAACGCTCAGAAGGATGTTATAGACGATCGGATATACGAAGAGCGCCAGGAGATAGATGACAGCCGGCAATAGGAACAGTACGCGACCGCTGAAGCGCTTCCGGCGCCTTGTCGGGTGTTTGCCGCGTAGGAGCCTGCCCGATAAACGAACCTGGTCTGTGCGCGTTGCCGTGGTCCCGAGTGCTACATCCGACATCGGCAGCCTCACTACTCGAATCTGGGCTCAGCGCAGCGGCAGCTGGGCGCCGTCGCGAAGGTACACGGGGATGCGCTCGAGCGGGGCAATGGCGTCGACCCACGTTCCACCCTTGACTGTCTCGTCGCACCACGGATCGTTCCAAGTGGCGCCAGCCGGCAGGTAGACGCGACGAGAGCGCGCGCCGAGCTCTGTGACCGGTGCGACGAGCACCGAGGGGCCAAAACAGTACTCGTCATCGACCCCCCAGGCATCAGCGTCGTCGGGGAAGTCAAACCAAAGTGGCCGCATGGGCGGGATTCCCTCCTCAGCCGCGACGGCCATCTGCTCCAGCACGTAGGGCTTGATCCGCTCGCGAAGCAGCAGGATGCTCGCCAGAATGTCGTACGCCTCCTCGCCGTATGACCACACCTCGTTCGGGCCACCGGACATCGCCTGAGAAAGTGGGACACGCGGCTCGCGGTCACCATGGAGCCGGAACAGCGGGCACCACACGCCGTACTCGAACCAACGCACAAGCAGCTCCCGGTAGGCGGGGCTCTGCGGGTCCCCGCCGTGGAACCCGCCGATGTCGCTCGTCCACCAGGGGATACCCGACAACGCGACGTTGAGGCCCGCCCGAACTTGAGCGGCGAGGGACTCGAAGGTGGCAGGAATGTCCCCTGACCACAGGGCGGCACCCCAGCGTTGACTGCCCGCCCACGCCGAACGGATCAGACTGACCACTTCGGTCTCGCCCGCCTCGACCATGCCCTCGTAAACGCCGCGGGCGTGGTCGGCCGGGTACCGGTTGATCACCTCTGGGCCGGGCCCAGCGGCAAGGCGGAGGTTGTCGACATGGCCGGGTTTGATCTCGGGTTCGCAGGCGTCGAGCCAGAAGACCTTGATCCCAACCTTGTAGTAGTTGGCGCGGAGCTGATCCCAGAGATACCGGCGAGCCTCTGGGTTGGTGGCGTCGTAGAAGGCAACCGGGAGACGCACTGAGGAGTGCCGGTCAGGCCAGTCCGCATGAAAGGGCGCTCCCCGTTCACTGGCAATCAGGTACCCGGCGTGGAGCATCGGCTGGTAGTTGGACGAGAGCACGCTCACTGAGGGCCACACAGACACCATCAGCCGGATGCCCATGGCTGCCAGCTCATCGACCATCGCTCCAGGGTCGGGCCACTCGCTCGGCTCGAAGCGCCAGTCTCCGAGCTGGGTCCAGTGGAAGAAGTCCGAGACGATGACCGAGAGTGGAAGCCCGCGCCGATGGTGCTCCCTGGCCACTTCGAGCAACTCTTCCTGAGTGCGGTAGCGGAGCTTGGACTGCCAGAACCCCGCCGCCCACTCGGGAAGCATCGGAGGACGCCCAGTCACGCCCGCGTAGTGGGCAGCGATCTGTACTGGAGTCCCAGCGGTGATCCAGTAATCGATCTGGCGGGCGCTGTCGGCGACCCAGCGGGTGGCGGTGGCTCCGAGCTCAACCCGCCCAACGGCCGGGTTGTTCCAGAGCAAGCCGTAGCCACGACTCGACACGACGAAGGGAATGCTCACTTCAGCGTTGCGCTGTACCAAGTCGAGCACGATGCCCTTCTGGTCCAGTCGGCCGTGTGTGTGCTGGCCCAAGCCGAAGAGCCGCTCACCCTCATAGGCGGCGAAGCACTGCTCGAGGTGGTGATAGCCGTTGCCGGTGGCGGTGAAGTTGCGGGGGCCGGGCCACCAGGAATGGATGGGCTGCTCGGCGAGCAGCTCATCGTCAGTGTCACCTCTGACGAAGCGGATGTGGCCGACGGCATCCGCCTCCGCAGTCAGCGCTCCGACGGTGATCCTTGCATCCTCTGGGTGTATCTCGACGACTGGTTCTGCAGCCGGTCGCTCGCTGAGGGCACCGTGGCCTTCGATCAGGTCATCAAGGCCAGCGCGCACGCGCAGGCTGTCCGGACCCCACGCTTCGATGCGTACCACTTCGTGACCGCAGCGCCAGGTGAGCGCGCCGGCATCGTCGAAGAAACGCGGAATGCTGATCTCGTCGTGAGATTGCGGGAAAGAAGAGAGCACAGCAGTCCTTTCCGGTTGACGGTAGTCCTTTCCACGGCTGTGCCTGGCGACCGTGGGCAATTGCAACAGTCGGGGCCGCGCCTTCGTGACCGAAGGCGTGGCCCCGACTGACTCACACGGTCAGGAGTTAACCTTCGCCGTACTGTTCCAGCGCATACTTCACCTGCACCTCGGCTGAGTTAGCGGCCGCCTTCGGCGTCTGCTTTCCGAGGATGACGGCTTGGATCGCATTGCCCAGATCTGTGTCTATTGCCGGGTAGGCGAGACCCACTTCAGATGTACGGGCCTGCGCGTGCTCGATCTCGTAGGCGAAGATCCGGTCTGACGGATCGTTCTTGATGAGCTTGGCCGACACCGACTTCTGGCTGGCTATCTCGCCGTTCTGCGAAGCCCAGCTATAGGTGCTAGCCGGAGAGGTGAGGAAACGCAAGAGCTTGAGCCCCAACGCCTCCTGGGCGGGCGTCGTCCTGGGGATGACCCACACCTCTCCTCCAAGGGGCCCGACCGGCGCCATGCCCGCCTTCGGGACGGGAATTGAGGTAACGCCCCAGCTGAGGCCCTTCGTCGAGTTGAAGGGGCCGAACTCCCACGGCCCTATCACAATCATCGCGGCCTTTTGGCTCGCGAAGTGGTTGGCGATGTCGTTCTGCTGGTAGTTCACCACCGAGGAGGGCATGCTGCCATCCTTGACCAGCTTGGAGTAGAGGCTGAGCGCCGAGATCCCGCCGGCGTTGTTGACGTGCTCGAGGTCCCCACCGGCGGTCCAGAAGAAGGGCAGGAACTGCCAGGTCGCGTTTCCGCCCGAGTTGAACCCAGCAACCTCGAGGCCGTCGACCCCGGTCTTCTTGTTGGTGAGGGCCTTGGCCGCGGTCACGAGTTGTGCCCATGTCTTGGGCGGTGTCACATGCGCCGCCTTGAGCAGCTTCTTGTTGTAGAACAAGCCAAGCGAGTTGTTGCCAAAACCGATCCCGAACTGGGTCCCGTGGAAACTCCCCGCCGCTATTGCCCCTTCCGTCAGCCCTTTGTTGCTGACACCGAGCTGATCGAGAGGGACCAGGTCACCGGCGGCAGCCAGCCCTCCGACCCACGGGTTGTCCATCATCATCAGATCCGGGAGCTGGCCGGCGGCAGCCTCCACCAGTTCCTGGGACTCCATCGTTGCCGGGGGCACGAAGTCACGCTTCACGGTAAAGCCGGGGTTCGCCTTCTGGAACTGCTTGATGAACGCGACCATTTCGGTGTTGTCACCCGTCGTGTAGTAGTCCTGCTCGGTGATCACGCCCCCCTTCGCCGTCGCCACGCTCGAGGCCGTCGACGCGGACCGCGTTGACACCCCTCGCGTCGACGCGAAGGCCGTCGAACACACTCCGGCAACCATCAGCACCGCGGCGAGCACCGCCACCACCGGGGTGACACGCCCCCCGCGATGCTTGGACACTGATCCCTCTCTCCGCTGAATCTTCATCACTGTTACCGCTCCTTCCTACTCATTGTTGTCCTTCCATGGGACCAACGGCATCTGCCATGAACACTACTCTATTAAACTCCATATCTCTTCTACCATTCAAGCCCTCTTCCTGGCGCGACCATGTCAACCTAGCCGCGCGTCCACCAATGACGGTTGGGTGGGTGTGTTGAAGATCTCACCCAGCACGACACACGCAGCACCGCGGGCCCACCTAGTATCGTCAAGTGGCTCCGGTGCGAAGATAATCTCCGCGTTGATGTCTGGAAAAACAGATGATTCGATAGCCCTCATCATTGGATCAAAGCGCCAGTGTCCAGCCTCTACACCCTCACCACTTATGATAACCAACCGGGGATTGATCACGGTCATGAGCGTTGCTATCCCACGACCGAGGTAATGACCGGCCTGCGATAGAACTTGGCGACTGAGCTCGTCACCGTGCTCAGCGGCAGCCGCCACCTGGGCGATCGTGAGCTCGCCCGTGTTCCCCACACGACCAAGAGACGTCTCTCTGCCTTCATCGATAGCGGCGTGTATGTCCCGCAAGATCGCCCTGTCGGAAGCCCAGGCCTCCACACAGCCGACTCTGCCGCAGGAGCACAACGGTCCCGTGTCGCTCAGTTGGACATGGCCGAACTCGCCTGCCGCACCGTCTGTTCCGCGATAGAGCTGGCCATTGACCACGACTCCCGAGCCGATCCCGGCACCCACCGCAACAGCAATGAAGGTGTCGACGCCTGCGCCACGCCCAAACCATTGTTCGGCGGCAGCCAGTGTGTTGGCGTCATTCTCAAGGATGACCGGGTGCCCCAGTCGATCTGAGATGGGCCGCGCCAGAGGCACATTCTTCCAGTTGAACGTGGGCGACAAGCGGCACGTCCCGGTGGTCGCGTCGACTGTTCCGTTGATACCTACGCCCACTCCGATCAAGCGGCCCACGTCAACTCCTGAGGAGGAGACGGCGGTGTCGATGGCCGCGCAGACGGCGTCGATGATGGATCCTGGGTCGCGGGGCACGGGTGGCCGGGCCTTTTGGTCGGGCATGGCGGCGGCTGGTCCCACAAGAGGGGTCACCTGGGCGTACATCACTGTTGCGCTCAAGTCCGTTACGACAAGAGATATTGCGTGTCCCATGAGCTTCAGGCCGATGACATAGTTCGCCTTGTCGTTGAGCCGGACCAAGAAGGGGGGCCGTCCCCCGCTTGAAAGACCCTGCCCAAGATCTTGAACCAAGCCCCGGCTGGTGAGGTCGGCAACGATTGACGAGACAGTCGGGCCGCTCAGTCCCGTTGCCCTCGATAGGTCGGCCCGGGACATCACCGGGCACGTGCGCAGCACGTTGACAACCAGGTTGCGGTTGATGTCCGCCATCAGCTGCCAGCTGCCTCGGCGAGGGTGGCGCGGGGCTCGACTATCTTGGGAAGAATTCATAAGAAAGTTCCTTCAAAAACGACTAGAAGTGAACCCCAAACACGATTACGGTAACGGGAGTCGCCTGGCGTGTCAAGGCGCGAAACAGTCAAATAGCCATCAGGGAGGTGCCGTGGCGACCGTGAGCTTGGAGAAGGTGAGCAAGGTCTACCCCAACGGGCTGCAAGCGGTGTCCGACCTTGACTTGGACGTGGCAGAGGGAGAGCTGATGGTCCTGGTCGGGCCGTCCGGCTCGGGCAAGACGACAGCCCTGCGGATGGTGGCAGGCCTGGAGGACATCAGCTCTGGCACCCTACGGATGGACGAGCGAGTGGTCAACGACCTGCCCCCGAGGGACCGCAACGTGGCCATGGTGTTCCAGAATTACGCCTTGTACCCGCACATGACAGTTGCGCAGAACATCGGCTTCGCCCTACGCCTGCGCAAGCTCCCGAAACAGGAGATCAAGGCCAAGGTGCGCGAAACCGGCCAGCTGCTGGGCCTGAGTGACTATCTCAACAGCAAGCCTGGCCAACTCTCCGGCGGCCAGCGCCAGCGGGTGGCCATGGGCCGTGCCATCGTGCGCGAACCGTCGGTGTTCTTGATGGATGAGCCGCTCTCCAACCTGGACGCCAAGATGCGGGTCCAGATGCGAGCGGAGATTTCCCGTATCCAGCGACGGGTGGGCGTCGCGACCCTCTACGTCACCCACGACCAGACCGAAGCGATGACCATGGGCGACAGGGTGGCAGTGCTGCACATGGGCCGGCTTCAGCAGTGTGACTCTCCCCAGTCTCTTTACGAGCACCCAGACAACCTTTTTGTCGCCGCCTTCATCGGCTCGCCGGCCATGAACCTTTACGAAGCCGTCGTCTCCCCCGAGGCCGACGAGGTCCGACTGGGCCACCAGGCCCTGGCCTTGTCGCAGACACTCCGAGATGCCCGGCCGGCGCTGCGCGGCTACGGGAACCGCAAGGTCGTTGTCGGCATCCGCCCCGAGCACCTCTCTGACAGCTCCCAGGCGCCGGTGCCGGGGACGACCCTGACTGCCGACGTGGAGCTGATAGAAGCCCTGGGCAATGAGATGCAGGTGCACTTCCTCATCGACGCCACACGCGCCCGTTCCGAACTGGCTCAGGCTGCCACTGAAACCCATGAACTGGGAGAGCTCCAGAGTCTGCAGGCCGGTGAAGCGAAGGCCCAAGGGGTGGCCCGGGTCCCGCCTCGAAGTGAGCTCAAGGTGGGCTCACGTGCCGTCTTCACCGTTGACACCGAGCGGCTCAACTTCTTTGACCCCGACAGCGGGTCGGCCATCTGGAGCTGACGGCCCCCGGACCTACCCGACTCCGGGCCCAGCCGGCACCGGCTGATACGGTCAGGAGCGCCGACGGCGGGCCAGGGCCGCGCTCCACCAGGTCAAATCCGCCGCGGGTGACTAGGTGGCCACCTTCGTGCCAGGTTAGTCGGTGGTACGAATCCGGCCGCCCAGCACTTCCACTTGCATCCCGAACACCTGGCCGACCAGCTTGAAGCCGGGAAGGTCGTGCCCTGTGCTGAGCAGCGAATGGTGAGAGGGCAGCCCTTCCATCAGGGCGTGCCCGTCGGGTACGCGGATCACCGCGCCATTGCGGCAGTCAGAGCCCGGGTAGCCCGCATAGCCGCTGAGCTCACCTTCCACCATGACGAGGCGCTCGAAAGTGGGATCGAGCTTTGAGAGCGTCAGGTCGCCCACCGGCAGCCGGGCATCGATCGCCGTGGCGTTGTCGTCGACGATGGCGAGGACCTTGCGGCGTAAGTTCCACTCCGTGGCGAAACTCTGCGGCACCACTCCCAGGTAGCCGCAGTGAGCCGCCAGGACGTAGTTCTCGGGATCGTCCACCCGAGGGAACTCCGGGATACGCTCGTGCTTCAAGGCGGCCTGCCCCATCAGGAAGGGGTAGAGGTTCGACATCATTACCGGCACGCGCAGCGAGCGGTGCACGATGAACTTGGTGAGCATCGAGACCGTGTCGCCCTCGCAGCCCCAGATAAGGTCGCGCTCCTGGTAGAGAAGGTTCCAGGCGAGGCACGGGGTCGTGTCCGAGAAGGCCGACTCGTTCAGGCAGTTGATCCCAGCGGCAACCGCCCCCTCCCCCTCGTCGAGCTCGTCACGGACGGCCCTGTACAGCTTCATGGCGTTGAGGGTGGCGCGGTCGCTGACGTCAGCGAGTGGAACCGTGTCCCGAATGCGGTCCCAGTCCTCCCGGGCCTGCGCGTCGGGGATCGCCTTGGCGTTGGCGCCGAGTTCCTTGAAGCTCCTCTTCACGATCCTTAGCCCGAACTTTTCGCGGATCCGCTCGCCGCACTCGTCTTGCCACCAGTAGAAGCGATTGAAGATGCTCGGCTGGAAGCCTCCCTCTCCAGGATTGTCCTGGTAGACCAGGAACCTGCCCGCTCGCAACTCCCGCTTGGCAGCGAGGGCACGACAGGCCGTGACCGCCCCGGCAAACGAGTAGGGCGCCAAGAGAGAGACTCCCTCCGCCTTCAGGTAGTTGATGATCTCCCAGTCCCACATCGCCATCGTCCCGAACTCGGAGGTGAGCACCAGGATGGGCAGGCCGAGCTGGCGAAACTCCCCCGAACGACGGTACGCCTCCCCCACCATCTGAGGGAAGACCACCGCGTCGACATCGGGCAACGCCGCCCCTAACGGGAGCGGATCGGCCACCTCGGCTTCGTCTGCGAGCAGATCTCGCAGCCGGCGGGTCTGGCCGACGAAGTCGGGATCGTCCGGCGAAAGGAGGTACAACGGCGCGAGACGTGCTTTCATTTTCACCGTCCATTCAAGCCCGACACCTTGTGAGGCTCCTGGGGGCCAGTCGGCGTCGCACGGGTAGCCGCAACAGTATCCACGCCCGCAACACCCTGCTGCGCCAGGGACCCGGGGAACCTGGACCCCAGTTGGGCCGAAACACCGCTATGCCGGTGAGGGAAGCGCCAGCTCTCGGTGGGAACACACAATGGCCGAAGGTGGCTTCCAGTAGTTGTTTCTGGTTCAGTCCCCTTCCAGGGAACCTTTGCAACTTCGGCCGCTCACCGCGCCCGGAAAGGCGGGACCGCCGGGCGGAGGTGTCCAGCGGCGCCTCGGCGCTGCTGTCGTGTCATCGCTGTTTCCTTCCTGGCGCACTGTCGAGCTCACCATGGGTCACCTCCACCTGGCAGCCCGTTGAGGCCGCCTCGGTGACCGCCTCTGCCACTTGGGCGGCGCGCAGCCCGTCCAGGAACGTGGCTCCGCAGGGTTCCACGGCCGTACCGTTGGCGACGGCGTCGATGAAATGGGCGAGCATGTTCACATGCCCGTGCTCCCAGCCAAGCACGTGGCCCGACGGCCACCAGGGCCCCGCCAGCGGATGGTCCGCCTCGCACACGATCACCTCGGCGAAACCGGCGGTCCTGCCCGCGTCCCCCCGATAGACCCGCAGCACGTTCGGATCCTCCAGGCTCCAGGCAAGGCTGCCCTTGGACCCGTTCAATTCCCAGGCCAGATGGTTGCGCCGGCCCGGGGAGACCAGTGATGCGTCGATGGTGGCGACCAGGCCGCTCTCCAGCCGGGCGACAATGGCGACCACGTCGTCCTGGTCCACAGGGCGGCCCTGGTAGAGGCGCTGCGAGGTGGTCACCGGGCTCGACATCACCGCCTGCACCGAGGTGATCTCCCCGCAGAGGAAGCGGGCCTGGTCCACGGCGTGGCAGCCGACGATCCCGAGCACCCCGGTAGAGCTGGGCAGCGGCGCCGCCGGGTCGGTGCGCCACTGTTGGGAGTAGCGAAAGCGCGCCTGGTACAGCTCACCCAGCTCTCCGCCGTGGGCCAGCTCCCAGGCCAGGCGCACAGCAGGGAAGAACCGGTAGTTGAAGCAAACCAGGTGCTTCACGCCTGCTCGGGTGGCCGCCTCGTACAGTCGAGCAGCGTCGGCGGCGTTGGATGCCAGCGGCTTCTCGCAGACCACATGCTTGCCCCGACCGATGGCGGCCAGGGTTGGCTCCACGTGAGCGGCATCCGCGGCGACGTTGTCGAACACGGCCACGCGCTCGTCCTCCACCAGGTCGTGCCAGTCCGTCGTGTAGGAGGCATACCCGTAACGCGTTGCGGCCTCGGCCACCCCGGCTTGGGAGCGGCCAGCGATGGCGACAAGCTCCGGGCGAACCTCAGAGGGCCAGAAGATGTAAGGGATGGTGTGCAGGGCATTCGAGTGCGCCCTGCCCATGAACCCGTAGCCGAGCAGGCCGAAGCCAAGGGCTCGGCGCTCGTCCCGGGGCGCGGGAATGGTCGGCATCGGCCAGGTCCTTCAGGCGCTCGGCCCGCTGGGCAGCATGGAACCCAGGTAGTCCGCGCTCCGGGTGACGCTCTCCTCCTCGGGCAGCGGCGCCCACTGCTCGCCGATGAGGTCCGCCTGCAGGCCGGGGCAGACCTCGCCGGAGCGCCACTGGAAGCAACCGCTGTCGGTCCCTACTTTCATGTTGCGCCTCCTATTTGTCATTTTCGGGATTTGTCACATCCTGGCCCCGTTGTGCGAGCGCGATGTCCGAGAGCCCGCTGACCACCTGCGCGGTCATCTCGAGGTCGAAAACCTCCTCGACCACGCACGCCCATCCGTGGACGAAGTAGCGCCAGCCGTCCTCGACGACCAGCCGCCGCTCGAGCTTCTGGCGCTCTGCCTGGTGCAAGAAGCCGAGCTCGCCCCGGTAGTTGAGCTCCCACACGAGGCCTCGCTCGGGGAACATGCCCTCGTCGGTGAGAGGGCTCCCGGGCGCGTCCTTGCCCATTCCCGTGCCGTTGACCACGAGAGAGCCGGGGGGCACCTGGCTGAGCAGTTGGTCGTTGTCTCTCAGGTTCGCGTTGTGGACGTAGTCGACCTTGACACCGGCCCCGAGGCGCTCGTGCATTGCACGCATCGACGCCAGGCGTGCCGAGCTCCGGTTCACCACGACGATCCGCCGAGGCCGGTCCTCGGGCGGCCGGGCCGTCATCAGGTGCAGGCTGATGGCAAGGTTGGACCCACCCGCGCCGAACAGGAGCGCCTCGGCGCCCGTGGCGGCCCAGTAGCCCTTGGCGATGAACTCGTCGAGCGAGCGGCCCGAGGAGATGGGGTCTTTGGCGTGGGCCCGAAACAGACCGTCCCGCTTCGAGAGGCACGAGACCTCACCGCAGAGCTCTGCGTAGGGGTCGATGAAGTCGAACATGTCCCGGCAGGCACCGAACAGGTCGATCTTGTGGGTGGTGACCAGGCCGCCCAGCTCGGACGGTCCCGCCTTGATCGCCTCCACCAGCTGGCGGTAACGCTCCGGCTCGGCGTGCAGCGGAAGGTCGTGGCCGGCCATCACCACGTTGTCCAGTCCGAGGTGCCTGGCCCAGGCCGGGAAGACCTGCATGATCGCCGACTTCGTGGTGGTGACCCCGACGAAGCTGAAACGTCTGGTCCCCGCCGAGGTCGTGGCGGCGCTCAAAGTGCCCTCGCCTGGTGGTGGTCATTGTCCCATCGCTTCATGCTTGCTTCTCCCTGAGCTTGCCCAACAGTTCGGAGGCGTTGTGGCTGATCTGGTCCCAGGCGTGCGCCTGGCGGAGGGCTCTCGGCAGCAGTTCACCGCCGAGGCCCACGGCCACGGCTCCGGCGTCGAGCCACTGCTTGGCCGTCGTAGGCGATATCCCGCCCGTGGGGACCACCTGCAAACCGGGGAACGGCCCCAGCAGCGCCTGCAGGTGTGCGACCCCGACGGTGGAGGCCGGAAAGAGTTTCACCACCATGGCGCCGGTGCGCGTGGCCGCAGCGACCTCGGAGGGGGTCAGGACGCCGGGAACAGAGAGGAGCCCCGTGCCCAGCATCTCGTTGAGGAGCTCCAGGTCGAGGTGAGGTGAGACGAGAAAATCGGCACCTGCCGCGACGGCGGCGGTCACGTGCGCGGAGGTGGTTATGGTCCCCGCGCCGAGCATCAGCTTGTGCCCAAGTCGTCTGCGCACTTCCACCATCGCCGTGTCAACGCCTGGAGTCGTGAAGGTCAGCTCGATCGCTTCCAACCCACCGGCAGCGAGTGCCTCGGCGATGGCGATCGCCTCCTCGCAGTCATTGGCGCGCACTACCGCTATCACGCGGGTGGCCCGCAGGCGCTCGAGTGTGCCCGTGGCGGGGACTGTGTTGCCTCCGGTGCTCATGACAAGGACCTCATGGCGTTCACGAAGACCCCCCGGGTGCTGCGACGGCGAACCTCGGGGACCTGCCCGAGAGCACGGCGAGCAGCTCGTCGACTGCCATCCGTCCCATCGCCGTGGTCGCCTCGGCCGTGTGCGGGCCGATGTGCGGCGTCACGAGCACGTCCTCCCGCCCGAGCAGTGGGTGGCCGGGCCGTGGGGGCTCGTCCGCCAGCACGTCGAGCGCGGCCGCCTTCAACGGGCCTTCTTCAAGTGCCCAAAGCAGTGCGCTCTCGTCGATGAGCTCGCCGCGGGCCGTGTTCACCAGCACCACCCCAGGCTTGAGGCTGCCCAGGAACCGCTTGTCGATCATGCCCCGGGTCTCGCTGGTTAGCGGGACGTGGAGGGAGAGGAAATCCGACTCGGCGGCGAGCGTGCCCAGGTCGGTGATCGTGGCCGCGTCGTTGGTGACGACGTTGGGATCGTGGGCAAGCACCCGCATTCCCAGCGCCGTCGCCTTCCCCGCCACCAGCGAGCCGATCCGGCCCACGCCGATCAACCCGAGCACCCTGCCGGCAAGCTCGACGCCGCGCAGCGCCGGCCATTCACCGGCGCGTACCCGGTCGCGCCCGGTCATGAGCGGGCGCGCCAGCGCGAACAGGAGCCCGAGCGTGAGCTCGGCCACGGCGTTGGAATTTGCTCCTGGGGTCGCCGTGACGGTGACGCCGCTGCGGGCAGCTGCGTCCAGGTCGACCCTGTCCACGCCCACGCCGTACCTGGCGACCACCCGTAGCCGTGGAGCGCCTGCCAGTACCTGGGCGCTCACCTCGTCGAGGCCGGCGAGCAGTCCGTCGGCATCGGCGACGGCCCTCTCCAGCTCGGTCGCCGCAAGCGGCCCCGGCCGGTAGCGCACCTCGGCAACAGCTTGTTCGAGCTCGCTCCGTAAATTCGGATCGTCCATGCCGAACGAACGCGGTGTCACGACGACGACGCATTCGTCCAGCGACCGTCCGACCTGCCTAGCGTGTGTTGCGCTGGTCACCGCAGGACCGGTGCATCCGTGCCGCGCCGCACCCGTTGGTTAAAGCCGCTCTCTTGGATCGCCCCGTAGTCGTGGCCCGCCTGTCCGGGGTAGACGGCGAAGAAGACGAAAGGCTCCTCACCGGTGTTCACAGTGCGGTGCGCCCAGCGGGGCGGGACATAGGCCACGGTGCCCGCGCTCATCGGCATCGCCGAGATACCCCCCTCCTCGGTCATGAGGAGCAGGTAGCCCTGACCGCTGAGCCCCAGGTAGACCTCCGCCGTATCGCGAACGGCGTGGTAGTGGCCCTTGGTCATGAAGTACTCGTCACCGACGCTCCCCGAGTGGAGCACGGTGGTACAGCAGATGAGCTGCCCCGTCTCCTCGGGGACGTCGTACTGGAGCACCTCGTAGACAACTGGGTCGCCGTCCTTGACGAGCGCCTCCAGCGCCGCGCTGTCCGCGAAGGCCCCCCGGAGATCGGAAACACGCCGAACGATGCGCGAGGTGTGGGGTTCCAGCTTCCCCGAGCGGAACTCGAGCACCAGAGCGAACGGGACCATGGGCTTTACGGTCACGGTTCAATCACCACCTTCAGGACCCGGCCTGAGCCGGCGAGCTCGAACGCCTCTTGCGCCGAGGCCAGGTCCAATCGGACGTCGATCAAGGAAGCAATGTCCACCCGGCCGTCGACGATCAGCTCGAGCGCAGCTCGGCAGGACTCATTGGTGCTCGCCGTCGTCCCGGTGACGACGAGCTCCTTGTAGTGGATCAGGTTCGTGTCGAGCTCGACGCCCGGGCCGCCACGGGGCAGTCCCGCGAACAGATTGACACGACCGCGGGCGGCAGTGAGCTCCAGCGCCTGCCGCTGCGCATCTGGCGCCGGAGCAGCCACTATCACTGCGTCGGCACCGCTGTGCGCGCCGCTGTCTTCCAGGGCGGCTTGCAGCTCGTCGTGGTCGGCATCATGGGCGGAGGCGGCACCCCACTCAACGGCACGCCTGCGCCGCTCTGGGTTCGGTTCGCAGACGACAACCGCCGACGCGCCGGCAAGCTTGGCCAGGGTCACGTGCAGGAGGCCGATGGGTCCGGCCCCATAGACCAGCACGACGTCGCCCTCGGCTATGTGACAAGCCCGAGAGCCACGCAGAACGCAAGCGAGGGGCTCAGCCAGAGCCACGACACCAGGGTCAGCGGTCCCAACCACCACCAGTAGGTTGCCCTGGGCAACGAGCTCTCGGTGCAGCAGCAGGTACTCGGCGAAAGCCCCGTCCTCGGTGATCCCGACGGCCCGGAGGTTCTCGCAGAGATTGACTTGCCCGCGACGACAGGCTCGGCAGTCTGCGCAGCCGTAGTTGGGCGCCACGAAGACACTGTCGCCGACCGCAGCGCTCACGCCTGCGCCGACCTCTACCACGGTCCCCGCAATCTCGTGACCGGGGATGCGCCCCGAGGCATCGGCATAGGCCCGGTGGGCCCCGGCGGCGATGCGCAGATCGGTGCCGCAGACCGAGCAGGCATCGACGTGGAGCACGACCTCGCCCTTTCCTGCATGCGGCCGGGGCCGTTCCTCCAGCTCGAGCAAACCCGGGCCGCGATAGGCAAGCGCCTTCATCAAGCGACGCTCTCGCTGGCGACGAGCACTGGCCGACCCTCCAACCACGACCGGTTGGATGCCCGCACCGCGGCGACAGCGGCACGCCCGTCTGCGGCGCCCACCTCCGGAACCGCCCCGGCCAGTGCCGTCTTGACGAAACTGGCGAGCTCCCCGCGGTAGCCGGCTTCGAAACGCTGGGACCACGAGACGTAGGTGGGCACCTCGCCGGCGCCCCTGGCACGGATCTTCAGCAGGGACGTAGCCTGGTTCTGGCCCACCACGAGAAGACCCTCGGTCCCGAGCACCTCCACGCGGGCGTCGTAGCCGTAGTCCGCGGGACAGGTCCCGTCGATGGTCCCCAGTGCTCCACTGACAAAGCGGAGCGTCACCACCGCGTTGTCGTAATAGTCCGGCGCAGTGACTCCTCGCTCGGCACCTTTGAAATTGGCCGTCTCGGCGAAGACCCGCTCGATCTCCGAGCCGGTGAGCCAGCGCACGCAGTCGAAATCGTGGCTGTTCACCTCTGCGAGCATCCCGTTGGAGCGGTGCAGCTCGTGCGCCCACGGCGGAGGCAACCCCGGACCGCGGGTGAGGGACTTGACCAACATGGGTCTGCCGATCTCACCCGCCTCGATCCGGGACTTGGCCTCCACGAACTCCGGCTGGAAGCGCCGCACGAAGCCGACTTCGAAGACGACTCCCGCCTCGTCGGCGGCGAGGCTCATCTCGTCGCACTCGTCGAGAGTGAGGGCCATGGGCTTCTCGCAGAAGACGTGCTTCCCGGCACCGGCAGCGAGCACCGCTAGCTGGGCGTGAGTGAAGGTCGGGGTGGCGATCACGACACCGTCGAAGGCGGCCCCCGCCAGCGCCTGTTCCAGGTCGGTGAAGGCCGGGACTCCCAGCTCGTCGCCAACCTTGTTGCCAACTTCGGGATCGGCCTCGACGATGCAGGAGAGCTCAGCCGAAGAGATCGACTGGCTGGCGTTGACGGCGTGCAGCCTCCCCGCCCGACCGGCGCCGATCACTGCGATGCGAAACCTGGGTTTCAATGGTCAACCTCCTCGTGAGGCGAAACGAGCAGGTCTACGACAGCCCGGTAGGCGCGTCTCCGCTCGGAGTAAGAAAGGTGGAGCGACGGGTCGGGTTCGACCCGGTCACTCTCGCAAGTCGTAGCTAGCGCGGCCGCGGCGAGATCGTCCACGGCATCGACGGCAGCCGCGGCGACCAGGGCGCTCCCCCAGCAGCTGAAGCTCTCCCGGCGCAGGCGGACGTAGGGCACTCCCAACACCGAGGCCTTGATCTTGTTCCAGAAAGTGTCATGGCTGCCTCCGCCGATGACCCGCACCTCGCTGGGCTCCACGTCGGGGAAGAGCTGCAAGGCCCTTTCCAAGAATCCGGCGTACTCGAAAGCGACGCTCTCGAGCACGGCCCGCGTCAAGTCGGCGCGAGACTGGGAAAGGTCGAGGCCGACCCAGGCACCTCGCGCCCGGGGCGCTGCGGGCAAGATGCGCCCACCCAGGTGCGGCACGAAAAACAGCCTCCCCTCATCGGCCGCAGCTGCAGCCGCTTCCTCGACGAGGAGCTCCAATGAGGCGGCACCGAGCACCTCCGGTAACCATCGGAGCAGGTCGCCGCCGGCGAGATAGGCCAGTGAAACCCACTGACCCGCAATCGCGCCGCGCATCAGCACCAAGGTCCCGGTAGCGTCCGGACGAAAGGCCGTAGTCGAGACGCTCAGCACCGAAGCAGTGCCAGCCGTGTCGAGCACCTGACCCGGTTGCACGACCCCTGCACCGAGCAGTCCTGCGGCGGTATCGCCCAGACCTGCGGCCACCGGCGTGCCCGTCAGCAGCCCACAGTCCCGGGCGGCTGTCGCGCTGAGACCGCCGACGCGTTCGTTGGGTGCCACGATGCGGGGCATCCGGGCAAGTTCGATGCCGATCTCGTCGGCGAGCTCGCAGGACCAGGCACCGCTCGCAGCGTCGACGAGCCCGCTGAAATGGAGGTGGGTTGAGTCGATGAAGGCTTCGTCGGCGGGGAGAGCGCAGAGCCTGCCGGCCAGGAACGCGCTCGGAACCAAGAACTTTGCAACAGACGCATAGACGTCAGGATGGGTGCGGCGCCACCAGAGGATCTTGGGCGCATGGGCCACCATCGGCGGGCAGCCAGTCAACTCGAGCAGCTTTCCACCGAGGCGCGCGCTGATCTCCTCCACCTCCGGTCGGCAACGTGAGTCGAGCCAGGAGTCATAAGACATGACGGCCCGCCCATCGGCTCCTATGCCGAGGATGCCGGCCATCTGTCCTGCTGTCGCGACGGCGGCCACATCGCCGGGCTGGCGACCGGACTGGGCCACGCACGAGGCGATGGTCGCTGTCGCCGCCCGGTAGAAGTCCTCCGGCTCTTGGTTCACCTCGTCGGCGGCGCGCCGCTGGACGGCAATCGGCGTGGACGACTCGGCCAGGCAGATCCCGCTGAGCTCGAACAGCGCCGCTTTGGCGCTCTGGGTGCCCACGTCGACCCCGATCACCACCGGCTCGCTCATGGCACCGTCCCGTCCGTGGAGGAGCGCCACCTGTTCGAAGCGCGAGGCGCTGCCCACGGGGTTCGACAGCCCGACCTCAAAGGCGCTGCGGTCCCCACGATGGAACGCGATGAAGTAGTCGATCGGCCGCTGCCCGGTCGTGTAGCCGATGCTGTGCAACACGAGCAGGGCGGCACCCCGTTTGATCCCGAGCAGGCGTGCTTCCCGCGCCCCGGCCACGGTGGCCTCGACGCGCCTGAGGCTGGAGACGATCGGAAGCTCGTACTCCTCTCTCAGGATCCTGTAGAGAGATGCCGCCCCGCTCAGGTTCCGCTGGGTGAGCCCCGGCACAAGCAACCCGGGCAGGTAGGTCGTCACCAGCACGTGGGGCTCGCCGTCGAGGAGGCGCAGCCTCTCGAGCTCCACGACCGGCTCGCCGGGCGAGAGGTTCAAGCTGCGGGCCACGGTCTCACTGGCAGGGGCCTCGCGCAACGTCAGGACCCGGCTCTCGACCTCCTGGCCGCGCAAGGCGGCATCATCGGCTAGCCCGTGCAGCCCGCTGATGAGGCCTTCGGCAGTCTTGGGCGCTGAGACGAAGGTGCCCCGACCACGCTGGCGGTTGAGCAGGCCCTCGTAGCAGAGCTCGGTCAGCGCCTGGCGGACGACCCCGCGGCTGACGCCGAGCCGCTCACACATCTCGAGCTCGTCAGGTAGCTGGGTGCCCGGAGCCAGTTCACCCGAGAGTATGAGACTGGACAGCCACTGTTTGATCTGGTGGTAGAGCGGGATGGGACCGGAACGGTCGAGAACCGACCCGAGGCTGTCAATATGTAAGGACATCTCGACACTAATATGACATGCTGAAACGCAGATGCAAGTTCCTGCTACCAGAGCCGTCCCTGAGCCTTCGGCGACGGGTCGCCCACTCCAGGCGACCGCGACGAAGGTCGTACGCACCGTCCGGGGCGATATCAGCCCTTCTGAGCTAGGGCCCACCGACGCGCATGAGCACCTCTTCCTGGTTACACCCATCCAGCCTGGTGACGAGTTCTCGGATGTCGGACGTGCCATCGAAGAGGCGGGAACACTGGTCGCAGCCGGCGTCAAGGCGCTTGTCGACTGGACACCGGTCGGCCTTGGTCGTGACCCCGAAGGCCTGCTCCGGGTCTCCGAGGCAACTGGCCTGCACGTCGTGGCGGCCACAGGCGTGCACCGCGACGCCCACTACCTGGCTGACGACGCCTTGCGTGCGACGACCGCTGAGGCGTTGGCCGACCGGTTCGTGGCCGACATCACCGGCGAGGGGGTCCGCTCAGGAATGGTCAAGGCGGGTGCCAGCTACCACCGCTTGCAGGTCTTCGAACAGAAGGTATTCGCGGCCGCCGCCGAGGCCCACCATCGGACAGGTGCGCCCCTTTGTGTCCACACAGAGCACGGAACGATGGGACTTGGCATCGTCGAGCACCTGAGTCACCTGGGTGTCCCCGCAACATCGGTGCTGCTGGCTCATCTCGACCGCAACCCAGACCCGGTCGAGCACGCCGAGACCGGCGCCACGGGAGCCTGGCTCCAACTGGACGGTCCCGGCCGCACCAAGTACTGGCCGGACTCGACCGTTCTTCGGCTCATCGCCGATCTCGCCGAACATGGGTTGGCCGGCCAGCTCCTGCTCGGCGGGGACACCGGCCGCAGCTCGATGATGCGCGCCTATGGCGGCGGGCCTGGCCTCGATTACCTCTTCGCCCGCTTCAAACCGCGCCTCGAACGGGAGCTGGGCGAGGAGCTCTCCCGAACCATCTTCGTCGAGAACCCCGCCCGCGCCTTTGCATTCGAGCCGCTGCACGGCGCGTCCTCCTTTTCGCGGTCGTGAGCCTGCTCGAGCGCGGCCAAGGGACCGGCGCGATACACCTCGAGCCCGCGCGCCACCAGCGCACGGACGTGGACCGCTCCGCGCACCGGCCAGGTCCGCGGAGCGTCGTCAGGCAGCCGTCTGGATCTCGGCGCCCGTCATCAGCCGCACGACCTGCTCCATGTTCGTCTCAGCAGTGCGCACCACCCCGGCGCGCTGTCCCGCTCTGAGGATCAGGATCCGGGTCGTGAGCTCGAAGACCTGGGGCATGTTGTGGCTGATGAGCACGACGCTCAAGCCGCGCCCGTTGATCGCCTGGATCAGCTCCTGCATCGCCTTCGACTCGCGGACCCCGAGCGCAGCCGTCGGCTCGTCCAGGATCACGATGTGCCGCCCGAACACCACTGCCCGGCTGACTGCCACCGCCTGACGCTGGCCGCCGGAGAGGGTCTCAACTTTCTGGCGCACTGAGCCGAGACCGATGTTCAGCGAGTTCAGCTGCTCGCGCGCCTGGCGCTGCATGCTCCGCCGGTTGACGATCGGGAGCAGCCGGCCGAAGCGGCCGCCGATCCGCTCCTCCCGGCCGAGGAAGAGGTTCTCGGCGACGTCGAGCATTGGCACCACCGCCAGGTCCTGGTAGACGGTTTCGATACCCAGGGCCTGGGCAGCGACCGGGCTGCCCATGTGGACCCGCCGGCCGTCGATCAGGACTTCACCGACGTCCGGCTGCAGCACGCCAGAGAGGATCTTGATCAAAGTCGACTTCCCGGCGCCGTTGTCGCCCACCAGCCCCAGTACCTCTCCCGGGAGCAGGTCGAGGTCGACCTTGCTCAAGGCTTGGACGTGGCCGAACGCCTTCGAGACGCCTCGCGCCTCCAGAACCGGCGAAGCGGTGGCGGCAGGCATCAACCCGCCGCCACCGCCCATAGACGAAGAGGTTACTTCTTCCACTTCCTGATCGGCCCTGTCGAACCGGCCGGCCCTGGTGCCTTGAACGGTGGCTCGCCCCACGCCTTGGCCGCTTGCCCGACGGACGTCGCCTTCCAGCGCGTCTGCCAGACCTTCCAGTCGGCCGGCACCACGTTGTGCGACGGCTGCGGGATCGTCTCGTGCCATCCGCCACCGGTCAGCAGGGAGTGCAGGATCGTGGTCGACTCGTACCCCCAGCCCCAGTAGTCCTGCGTCCACACCGACTGAACGATGTCATCGCGCAGGTACGCCACCACTGATGCGAGCGGGTCGAAGGACTCGACCTTGATCTTGCCCTTGGCCTTGTCCAACAGAGGCGTTGCGCCTTCGTTGGAGAACAGGGCCCAGCCGCCGACCATCACTATCCCGTTCAGGGTGGGGTAGCTCCGGATGGTGTCCTCCAGATCCGCGATCGCGGTCGGAGTGTCGTCCATGGTGTAAACGGTGTTTAGGACCGTGATGCCCTTCCCCAGCTTGGACTTCACGCCCAGGATGCGCTCGTTCAGGTTGAGTGCGGACGGGTCGCCGCTGATGATGACGACATTGCCCTTGCCGTGGAGCAACGTGCGCATTTCGGCGCCCATCTTCTGCCCGACAGCGAAGCTGTTGACACCGTAGAAGCAGACGCGCTTGCTGCTGGGGGCGTCCGAGTCCCAGGTCATCACACAGATGCCCTTGCTGATCGCCTTGTTGATCACCGGGATGTAGGCAATCGGGTCGTTGCAGCTGATACCGATCGCGTCCACCTTGGACGAAACCAGCCCTTCGAGCACGTTGATGTCGAGCTCGGTGTTGGTGGTGGTTCCGGCAGTGAAGACCGGGGTGATGTCGCCGAGCTCCTTGGCCCGCTCTTCGAGGCCGAGCTTGGCCAACGCGAACACCGGGTTGTCAAGCCCCTTAGGGACGATGGCGATCGTGTACTTTCTTTTGGGAACTAATCCTCCGAACTCCTTCGACTTCCACAACTTGGACGTCGCCAGGACACCAGTTGTGGCCCCTGTCAGCTTGAGGAACTGACGCCGTGTAGTACCTTTGCTAGTCTCAGAAGCGACCAGGTCAGGACTTTCGCTCATTTTGAATTACACTCCTTCTTGTCCTCGCACTGCCTATTTGTGGGTGCCCTCTCCTCCTATTCTCTTCATGTAGATGCTGACGCGATCTTAGTTCCGTTAACCCAAAGGATACCTCTTCTCAGCCGCGTCGTAAACGTCGCCGCAGCTGGTCCACCCCAATGGCGGTCAGGATCACGCACCCCACGATCATCTCGGTCCAGTAGCCCGGCACCTGGGCCAGAGTGAGGCCGTCCGAGATCTCGCCGACCAAGGTGGCTCCCAGCAGCGTTCCGAAGAGGGTGCCCTGGCCGCCGAACAGACTGACCCCCCCGATCACCGCCGCGGCGATGACGTTCAGCTCGTCGCCGAGACCCTGGCTAGGGTTGGCCGAGCCCAAGAACGACATCAGGAGTATGCCGCCGACGGAACCGAGCAGGCCGGCCAGGGCGTACGTGAACATCTTGACTCGCCTGACCCTGATACCCAGCAGCCGGCAAGCATCCTCGTTACCGCCGACGGCGTAAATGTGACGGCCCAGCGGGGTGTACCGGAGGAAGAGCGTCAGGGCGATGGCCAGCCCGATCATCACGACCACAGGGTTGGGGACACCGAGGATCGTCCCCTGCCCGAGACTGTCGAACGACTGGGGCGGGTAGAGCGTAAACCCCTGGCTGTAGGCCACCGCCGCCCCGCCCACCACGCTCAACATGCCCAGGGTGGCGATGAACGGCTGCATCCCCACCACGGTGACGAGGAAGCCATTGACCAGACCCACCCCGATCCCCACACCGAGGCCGGCGAGGAGCGCGAGGGCCGTGCCGTGCCCGTCAGCCATCACCGCCGCGGCCAGCAGTCCCGACAGGCTGATGTTCGACCCCACCGAGAGATCGATGCCCTTGGTCATGATGACCATCGCCCCCCCGAGGGCGGCGATGCCGACGTAAGAGAACTCCTGGGCGGTGGTGAGGAGGTTGCTGCTGGTCATGAAGCAATGGCACGGCGAGGTGCTATTGAAGAGCACTCCCAGAACGACGATGCCGATGAGAACGCCGATCCAGGGGACGGCCAGCAGTCCTGCCCCGCTCAGCTTGAGCACTCGGCGGAACCGGGAGACCTCTCGGCCAGGAGCGTCCTCCGACTCGAGCGGAGCGTCCTCCGGCTCACTCGCGGATCCGCTGGGCGTCATCAGTCTCGCCACCTGGCCTCGCTTCACGTTCGGTACGACTCTTAGTAGCGGGAACTGAAACTACGTGTTGCGCTCTCGCACAGCAAGCAGGTTGGACGAGGCGCTGGCCAGGCGGTCATAGCGAAGGCGTCGTAAGGATCGCCGGAGGCTCGAAATCCGCAACCGGTTGGCCACTTGGCAGACCCCAAGGGTCCAGGTCGACCCAACGCTCAGGGTGCGATCTGTGTCTTGATCCCCCTGCCGGTTCCCGAGCGCATGGCAGTCAGCGCATCGTTGTACTCCTCCAGCGGAAAAGGAGCCCCGAGGAGCGGCAAGACGTTCACCTGACCCGCTTCCATCAGCCGGACCGCCGTCCCGAAGCTGTTGAGAACTGCCATCGACCCCTTCACCGTGATCTCGTCGTTGAAGATCCGGAAGGGGGACAGACCGACCCTCGCCTTGACGTCAGCGACACCGAAGACGAGGAGGGTTCCACCTCGATCGACCGCATCGAAGGCCGCCTCGACGGCCTTGGGGACACCGGTGGCATCGACCACCACCTCGAAGAGCGCGTCAAGCTCTTCAGTCGAGGAGGCACACGGGCCCAGTCCGAGCGCAGTGGCCACCTCGAGACGCGGGCTGAGGGGGTCGACGATCGCAACCTCCGAGGCACCCATGGCGGCAAGGAGCTGGCCGATCAGCAGACCCATGGTCCCTGCACCGACGACAAGGGTGTGCCGACCGAGAACCTCGCCGACCTGGCGGACGCCAAGGACCGCGCACGAGAGCGGCTCGATCATTGCGGCTTGCTCGGCGCTGAGCGCGTCCGAAACGAAATACGCGTTGGCGGCGCGGGCCTTGACGAACTCAGCGAAAGCGCCGGGGCCCGTCACACCGACCGCGCTGTAGCGGGTGCACAAGTTCGCTCTGCCTGAGCGGCAGAAGCGGCAAGCGCCACAGTGGGTGTTGGGGTCGACCGCGATCCGCTGCCCCAGGGCTGGTCCTTCGACAGCGTTTCCCCTGGCCACGACGACCCCGCTGAACTCATGGCCGGGCACGAGTGGGTAGGACGCCAGCGGAGACTCACCATCGATGAGATGAAGGTCGGTTCCACAGACCCCGCAAGCACCGACCTCGACTACTACCTCATCGGCCCCGGGCGTCGGGTCTTCAACCTCTCCGAGCTCGAGGACGCCCGGTTCCACGATGGTCAGTGCGCGCACCGTCCCGGCTCATTCCTTCTCGCTGGACGGCATGAAAGGTCACTGTACCACTAGGCCACGTCGGATGACAGATATAGGGCGAGCCTGGATAACGTTGGATCAGAAGAAGGCCGGAGTAGGACTCCGAGCTATGATGCCGTTACAATAGAGCTCACTCGCAGCACACCACTTGGGGTCGATACCCAAGTAATGGAGGTCGACACCTAGGTAAGGTTATCCTCCTAATCCGATGGGCCTGGATGGCTGATCCTATACACAACTATGAAAGGAGCCCGGAATGCAGGCTGTCGTAATCGAGTCACCAGGTGACATATCCATCGGCCAGATGGAGGATCCCATTCCTGGTCCTCAGGACATTGTGGTCGCAGTGCGTGCCTGTGGAATCTGCGGAACCGACATTCATTTGGCTGATGGCGAGTTCACCGCGGCACACTATCCCCTGGTTCCGGGTCACGAGTTCGCGGGCGAGGTGGTCGCTGTCGGTAAGGAAGTCTCAAGCCTCCGTCCCGGAGCGCTCGTCGCAGTGGACCCGTCACTCTATTGCGGTCACTGCCGGCCCTGTCGCTCGGGTCATGGCAACCTTTGCGAGAACTGGAACGCCGTCGGTGTCAGTGTCCCTGGTGGTGCCGCCGAGTTCGTCGCCGTGCCCGACTGGAATGCGCATCCTCTTCCCCCCGGCTTCGATATGTCGCTTGGTGCCCTCATCGAGCCGCTGTCATGCGCGGTGCACGGCTACGACCTCATCAGGACCAAGCTCGCAGACCGCTTCCTCGTCTACGGTGCCGGGACGATGGGCCTGATGCTCTTGTTGCTGGCAAGTCGTTCCGGGGCCATATCGGTCACTGTGGTAGAGCCGAACCTGGCACGACGCGAGAGGGCACTTTCCTTTGGTGCGACGACGGTGGTGGCGCGCGGCGACGAGCTCGACAGCCCCAAGGGCTATGACGTGGTCATAGACGCTACGGGCGTGATCGCGGCCATCGAGGACGGCATCCGCCGAGTGCGGCGTGGAGGGACCTTCCTCCAGTTCGGCGTCGCAGCGCCAGATGCGAGGGCGAGCATCTCGCCCTATCGGATCTACAATGACGAGATCACCGTGGTCGGCGCGATGGCGGTGCTCGAGAGTTACGACCGGGCCTGTGATCTCGCGATTGAGGCAGATCTCGGACTCCTGCGCCTCGTCAGTGACCAGTTGCCGCTCGGCGCGTATGTCGACGCTCTTGGTCGTGCCCGGCGAGGCGAGGGTTACAAGATCCACGTGCTTCCGGCAATCCGCTAGGCCAGGACCAGAGCTGTCCTGCACTTGTCCCACAGCGGCGGCCACCAGCCGCAGCCGGCGCTCGTTCAGCAAGGGCGACCTCAACGAGAAGAGCCGAGCCAGGTCCTCCTCGCTGAGATCCATACCGAGATCTCAGACCGTGCGCCTTGTTCACGCGAGGACCCTCACGGCCACCACGACCACGATGGGTGCGACACCGACATCCCTACAGCGCCTCGAACCACGGTTCGAGGCGCTGGTAGGCCTCCACGAACAGAGCATGCGCCCGGGCGTAACGGTCGTGCGCTTCAGGATCGGGTAGCTCCTCCTCCCGAACCTTGGAGAACCGCTTGGCCACCTCGAAATTCTCGAAGATGCCGACACCGACGCCACCGACTATCGCCGCGCCCAACGAGGTCGCCTCGTCGACAAGGTCCCGTCGACGTACTGGCACGCCCCAGGTGTCGGCGAGAATCCGTAGCAGGTGTGACGAGTTGGCGGCACCGCCAATTGCGTCGACATGATCAATTCGTGCGCCGTTCTCGGTGAATGCCTGCAGGCAGCTGTACAGGTTGAAGGCCACCCCTTCGACAACGGCTCTGGCAAGATGTTCTGGGCCGTGACGCAGCTCGAGGCCGGCGAACACTGCCCGTGCGCGGGGATTCCAATAGGGCGAGCGTTCACCCAGCAGGTACGGAAGAAAATACAGCCCGTCCTCGCTTGCCCGGGCGCCAGCGGCAGCTTCTAACAGACGTTCGTAGCGGCCGTCTTCTCCCGGCGCCAGGACATCGATGATCCACTGCAGCGACGCACCGCCGGCTTGCATGGTGGCTGTCGGCGTGTAGCAGCCCGGAACCACGTGGTTGAACGTCATCGATCGCATCTTCGGATCATGCAGCGGCGCCTCAGCGGCAAGCGAGACCCAGGCGGACGAACCGAGGTAGGCATAGGCGCCGCAACTGGAGTCGACAATTCCCGCGCCCAAGCCGGCCATGGGCCCGTCGCCTCCGCCCAGCACGACCGGTGTTCCCACTCGCAGCCCGGTGGCTGCGGCGGCCGGAGGGGTCACCGTACCCACGACGGTCGTCGACGCTGCGATCTCCGGCAGCAGCGTCTTGGCGATGGAGGCAGCCTCCAGGAGCTCCTCGGACCAGGTGCCGCACTGCTGATCGAAGGCGTTGGTGCCGCTGGCGTCGGATGGATCGGTGACGAGGACCCCGGTCAGACGGTGCACCATGAAGTCCTTGGCCAATACCACGTGAGCTGTCCGGGCGAACACCTCGGGCTCGTTGTCGCGCACCCACATGATCTTTTCCAAGGAATACGTTGGATTGAGCCGGTGGCCGGTGATCCTGTAGGCGTTGTCCATGCCCACGCGTTCGATGAGCTGATTCGTCTGTTCCGTCGAACGTGTGTCGGCCCAGATGATCGCCGGACGCACGGGTTGGCCCTTGTTGTCCAACAAGACGGCCCCCATCATCTGACCAGAGAAGCACACACCGGCGATCTTCTCTCTGGCGCGCGGGACAGACTGGATCAGACGGCACGTCGCCTCGCACAGGGCCTGCCACCATGCCTCGGGGTCCTGTTCGGCCATCCCTCTCGCGCCGAAGTCGGTTCCATAACGCGCGGTGTCCGCAGCAACGACACGGCCGTCGGCGTCGACCAGCGTTGCCTTGTCCCCCGTGGTGCCGAGATCGTGCGAGATGATCATTGCCAGACTTCCTTCTGGTTGGATCGGCGGCTCATCCGGTCTATCACCACGGCTTGACCAACCAATTGGGTCGGCGATCAGCGCCACCCTCCACGAGCCTCACGTCGCCGGCCGCAATTCGCCCTGCACTGCTCGAGCTGCTCCGGCAATTGCGTGTCCTCACGCTGCAGTTTCGCTGTCACTCCACTGAAGTCAGCGTGTCATCTCCACTGAAGTCCCGGAGCAACTCGACACTATGAGCAGCCGCTCGTCGAGCCGCAGCTCGGGCAGGCGTAACACGAGCCGGCACGCTGCATGACATTGCCACAGGCGTAACAGAACGGAGCATCCCTGCTTTCCATCTGCTCCGCCGGCCGCAACCGTTCTTCCTCCCGCGGGCGACGAGCTGTGGCGTCCCCCCCGCCGCCGAAGCGCTCTCGGTCGGTCCGCTCTGCATCTCCGTTGTCGACATCCTCGAGACCGGGCAGCGTCGGTTGGGTCCGCTCCCCCGTCGAGAGAACCCCGAGCTCGAGCCGCTCGTCAAAGCTCAGGTACTCGAGGGCCAGCCGCCTGAAGATGTAGTCGACAAGGCTCGAAGCCAACCGCAATTCCGGGTCGTCGGTTATTCCCGCCGGCTCGAAACGCATGTTGGTGTACTTGCGAACGAACGTCGACAGCGGCACGCCGTGCTGCAACCCGAGGCTGACGGCGATGGAGAAGGCGTCCATGACGCCCGACAAGGTCGAGCCCTGCTTGGAGACCTTCATGAAGACCTCACCGGGGCGGCCGTCCTCATACTCGCCCACAGTGACATAGCCCTCGCAGTCGGCCACCCGGAAGGCGAAGGTATTGGAGCGACGCTTGCGAGGAAGCCGGGTCCGCGTGGTCGTGGCAGGGGCGATCACGTGTCTCTGCTGCAGTGCACCCTCGAGCTCCGCGATGCGTTCCAGCAGCGCAGCCTCATTAACGTGCAGCGCCGCCTCTCCAGCGGCCACAGCTACAAGATCCTCGCCGTCGGCCACGAGCGGTGCCTCGGCTCCTGCCCGCTTCGTCGTTGCCACCGGCTGGGCGACCTTGCAGTTGTCGCGGTAGATGGCGACCGCCTTCAGTCCCATCCGCCAGGCATCGATGTGCATTTCCTCGACTTCCTCCACCGTGACCTGCTCGGGGATGTTCACAGTCTTGGAAATCGCGCCCGAAATCAAGGGCTGTGCCGCCGCCATCATCTTGACGTGGCCGAGATAGTGGATCGTGTTGTCACCCATCGAACAGGCAAAGACCGGCAGATGGTCGGCCCGAAGCTTCGGTGCCCCAACGATGGTCCTGTGCTCGTCGATGTAGGCGACGATCTGCTCAGCCTCGTCAGGGCTGTAACCGAGCCGCTTCAACGCTCGGGGAACGGTCTGGTTGACGATCGACATCGTTCCGCCCCCGACGAGCTTCTTCGTCTTCACAAGCCCGAGGTCGGGCTCGATCCCCGTCGTGTCGCAGTCCATCAGAAACGAGATCGTGCCCGTAGGTGCCAGCACCGTCGCTTGGGCATTGCGCACGCCGTGCACTTCGGCCATCTCGACTGCGGTGTCCCAGGCCTCTTGTGCCGCGCAGAGCAGCTCCGTCGGCACCTGCTCCTCGTCGATCTTGGCCACCTCGAGGCGGTGCATCCGCAGAACGTTCAGCATCGGGTCCGCGTTCTCGTGGAAGCCGGCGAACGGTCCCATCCTCGCTGCCGTGCGAGCCGAGGTCACGTACGCCGCGCCCGTCATCAGCGCTGTGATCGCCGCAGCGATGGCGCGGCCCTCGTCCGAGTCGTACGGCACGCCCAGGGCCATGAGCAGCGCCCCGAGGTTCGAGTAACCGAGACCGAGCTCTCGGAATCGGCGCGTGGTGTCGCCGATCTTCGCCGTCGGGTAGTCCGCGTTGCCGACGAGGATCTCCTGAGCCGTGAACACGACGGCGACCGCGGCCTGGAACCCCGTGACGTCGAAGGTGTCGTCATCGTTCAGGAATCCCATGAGGTTGAGGCTGGCGAGGTTGCAGCTGCTGTTGTCGAGGTGAACATATTCTGAGCAGGGGTTACTTGCCGTGATCCGGCCTGTGTTGGGCGCGGTGTGCCACTTGTTGATAGTCGTGTCGAACTGCATCCCGGGATCGGCGCACTCCCACGCGGCTTCCGCGATCTGGCGAAACAGCTTTCGCGCCTTGACAGTCTCAGTGACCTGGCCCGAGGTCCGGCCGATGAGATCCCAGTCGCTGTCGTCGAGCACCGCCTGCATGAACTCGTCGGTCACCCGCACCGAGTTGTTGGCATTCTGGTACTGCAACGAGTGGCTGTCTCTCCCGTCCAGGTCCATATCGAAACCGGCCTGTGCCAGCGCACGCGCCTTGCGCTCCTCACGCGCCTTACACCAGATGAACTCCTGGATATCGGGATGATCGATATCCAGGATCACCATCTTCGCGGCGCGACGGGTCTTGCCCCCGGACTTGATCGTCCCGGCGGAGGCGTCCGCCCCACGCATGAAGCTCACGGGCCCCGAGGCGGTCCCGCCTCCGTGGAGCAGTTCTCGAGAAGACCGGATGTTCGAAAGGTTGACTCCCGCGCCCGATCCACCCTTGAAGATGGTGCCCTCCTCGACGTACCAGTTCAGGATCGAGGACATCGAGTCCTCGACGGCGAGGATGAAGCAGGCTGCCGCTTGCTGCGGCACGCCCTCAACGCCGATGTTGAACCAGACCGGGGAGTTGAACGCTGCCTTCTGCTGCACGACGAGGTGCTTGAGCTCGTCGTTGAACGTGGCCGCCTCGGCCGCATCGACGAAGTAGCCGTCCTTCAGGCCCCACGCTGTGATCGTGTCCACGACACGGTCGACCACCTGGCGGAGCGAGGATTCCCGTCCCGCCATGCCGACGGTGCCCCGGAAGTACTTCTGGGCGAGGATGTTGGTCGCATTCAGGCTCCAAGTCGAAGGCACCTCCACGCCGACCTGCTCGAAGGCGACCGCACCGGTGCGGTAGTCGGTGATGCGAGAGTCGCGGCGCTCCCAGACCACCTCGTCATAGGGATGCCGCGACTCCGTGGTGAAGTACCGGTGGATGCCGATTCCGAGGCGCTCTCCTGCAACGGCCATTGAATGGTTCCCTTCTTGGCGGAACTTGTCCGCCACACGAGATCCTTCACCTGGCACCCACCAGATTCCCAGATACCACAATATCTTGTGGTGCAACCGAATCCAGCCACCAGATAGGTGGATAATTACAGCACCGTAGTTACGGCCGTGTCAACGGCCGGCAGCGGTTGTCATCCCTGCTCAACGGCCGCTCGCGAAGGTTCTCGTTTGCTTGCACTTGCAATCGCCGGCTCGGCCGCACCCGGCCGGCGGACCGACTACCGTGCCGCCGTGGCTGTAGTGATTGCGATCGATGCCGGCACCTCAGGAGTGCGAGCGCTTGCTGTCGATGAGAACGGCCAGGTCGTGGCCACTTCCCACCGGGAGCTCTCCCAGTACTTCCCGGCTCCCGGGCTCGTCGAGCACGACGCCGCCGAAATCTGGTCTCTCGTCGAGACAACCTTGGCGGAGCTGCACTCTCAACTGGCCGAGCGTTCGCTCACCACGGCCACGATCGGGATTGCCAACCAACGTGAGACCGCGGTGGCGTGGGACCGTTCGACAGGCCGGCCGTCCCATCGAGCCATCGTGTGGCAGGACCGCCGAACAGCGGCGCGATGTGTCGAGCTCGCCGAGGCCGGCCATCTCCCGCTCGTACGCGAACGGACCGGGCTCGTGCTCGACCCGTACTTCTCGGGTACCAAGTGGTCGTGGATGCTGGAGCACGGTGGTGTCGAGCCCGGCGGCTCGCTCGCCCTCGGGACGGTGGACGACTGGATCTGTTGGAACCTGACCGGAGGTGCCGGATCGGGCGCCCACGTCACGGATCCTTCCAACGCCAGCCGGACGCTTTGTTACGACATCGAGCGGCGGGCCTGGTCAGCGGAGTTGTGCGACGTCCTCCGCGTACCGCTCGAGGCGCTCGGTGAGGTCCTCCCGTCTGCCTGGAGGTACGGCACGGTCGCGACCGGTGTCGCCGGTGGCTGGTTCACAGGTGTGCCGGTGAGCGGCATCGCCGGCGACCAGCAGGCGGCGCTCTTCGGGCACGGATGCCACCTGCCCGGGGACACCAAGGTGACCTACGGCACGGGGAGCTTTGTCCTCATGAACCTCGGCGCACAGCTGCCTCCGCCAACCGAGGGACTCTTGACCACGGTCGCTTGGGACCTTGGCGAGCACGCCCCGAAGGACTCCACTGACGGCTTCAACTACGCACTTGAAGGCTCGATCTTCTCGGCCGGCGCCACGATCCAGTGGCTGCGCGACGGTCTCAAGTTGGTCGACGACGCAGCCGAGGCCGCACCGCTCGCCTCCGAGATCGCCGGCAACGACGGCGTGTACCTCGTCCCTGCCTTCACCGGCCTCGGAAGTCCTTGGTGGGATGCTCAAGCGCGGGGCACCGTCGTGGGCTTGTCCAGGGGAACCGGGCGGGCGCATTTCGCCCGGGCGGCCATCGAGGCCATGGCCTACCAGTGCCGCGATGTCGTCGACGCTATGGGCAGCGCCGCGGGTCAGTCGTTGAGCCAGCTCAGTGCCGACGGTGGAGCTTCCGCGATGGACCTGCTCTTGCAATTCCAGGCGGACCAGTGTGGTGTGCCGGTCGTCCGACCTCGCACCACTGAGGTCACTGGCCTGGGCGCCGCCATGCTCGCTGGGCTCGCCGAAGGCGTCTGGAGCTCGCTCGAGGAGTTGCGGGCCTTGGTGACCAACGCCGAGGTCTTCGAGCCCGCGCCCAGGCGTGGCCGGGCGGACGCTGATCACGCCGGCTGGCGAGCGGCGCTCGAGCGCTCAAGACGTTGGGAGCGGATCTCCCTGGGAACCGGGAAGTCCCAGAGCCTGTAGCGGCTTTGCGGCCGGAGTAGTCCAGACACCGCGGTCCCCGCACCTGAACAGGCGCCAGCTCTCCCTCAATGTTGTCACCAGCGGTGCCGATGGTTACTTGGAAGGTGTTGCACGTGAGGATCATGTCGGGGCCGGTGATCGATGGCGGAAGGCCAGCTCACCCAAGGGAGTAGAGCCTGGACCGGGTGGATCCCGGCCTTCGTCGCCATGTCGATGGCGCTTCTCATCGGGCTCGTTCTCCTTGGCCCGTTCGTCTCGGTCAAGGCCGGCGCAGCGACCAGGCATCCTGCGCTTGTCGGTCACGTGGCGCCGGCCAATCCCGCCGGCGCGCGAAGCGTTGAAGCTCCCGCCTGGTGGAACGGTGGGACCTGCGATCCCGGCGACGCCCCAGGATCTCATCGGCTCGGTGCCGCCTGGCACGGTCTGGTCGCGTGCGGCCCCGGTCCGACCCAAGGCGGCAGCGATCACCTGGTGGACTTCTTTCCTGGCGCCTGGGGCGAGCTCGAATGGGAATGCGTCGAGCTGTCCATGCGCTGGATGTACCTCGCATGGGGTGTGAACCCATACCCGGCCGACGGTTGGGACGTCGTGCGCAACTACAACCTCGGCACCAACAAGGCCAAGTACAACCCCAACGGGCCTCAACTCGTCGTCGTCAACAACGGCACGGTCGGAGCCGTCCCGCAACCCGGCGACGTCGTCTCGGTCGGCCGCACCCGGCACGACAGCTTCGGGCACACGGCGGTCGTGACTGCGAACGCCGTGGACGCTCGAGGCAACGGGACGGTCACCTTGATTCAGCAGAACGGCGGCACCGGCAACGACGGATGGGCCATCTATCGCGTCAACGACTGGGTCGTCGCGAATGGGGTCACCGGCTGGCTCCACAACCCCTCGTGGACGATTCAGTGGCCGCTGGTCGGGTTCTCCGGGCCAACCGGGTTCGAGTCACGGGTCGTGGCGCCTGGCAACGGCTACGGGCTGGTCGCCACCGGCGCAAGTTCCATCGCCGTGGCTGGCGACACAGGCGTGATGGGAGCCAACGGCGATGCGATCTACGGCTACATCGGCCAAAGCGGCAACTTCTTCGTGAAACGGGGTTCGTCGACCACCTGGAGCCTCGTTGCGCACAACGCGAGATCCATAGCCGTGGCCATGACCACCTCGGGAGCGCCGGTCCTGGCCTTTGTGAACACGGCCGGCGACTTCTACGCCGAGGAGGGCTCGCTCGCCGGAGCCTTCGTACTCGAGGCCAAGGGTGTCGCGTCGATCGCACTCGCCGGCGGCGGGGGCACTGCTCCCCCGCTGCTCGGCTACATCCAGAGCCAGAGCGGCGCCTTTCTCGTGAAGACGGGTGTGGCCGGCGGCCGCTGGACTGTCGTTCAGGCCTCGGGCGTGAGCGCGATCGCTCTCGCCGAGGGGACCACCTCACCGAGCGGACTGATCGGATATCTGTCGAACAACGGGACGTTCTTCGCGGAGGAGGCATCGCCGCAGGCTCAGTGGACCAAGCAAGCGAGCAAGGTAACAGCCATCTCCCTGGCGGCAGTCGGGCCTTCCGGCGAGCCACTCCTCGGCTACCTGGCAGGAAGCAGCTTCTACGCCGCCGAGAGCCTGACGCCTGCGACCTGGGTCCAGGAGGCGACCGGGGTCGCCCAGATGGCCGTCGCTTCCGGCTCGGCGCCGGGCGCTTTGCCGGTCCTCGGTTATGTCACGACCGCCGGCGACCTCGAGGTGATGCAAGGCCAGCTCTGCAGGCCTTTCTCACGGCAGGCCCGTGGCGCGTCGTCCCTCGCGCTCTCGAGCGTCACCGATTCCTGACGACAAGCGAGCACGTCATCTGCCCAATCGCCGCACCTGCTGTTCAGCTCTTCAGCGCCGGGTCTCGGCGGGCGGCCGATTCAGCCACGCATGTTGCTCGGGGTACTGCTCGGAGTGCATCTTGTACAGACGCTCGTGCACTTCTTGCGTTGTGTGATGATGGCACGTTCGAAAGGTCGTGCCCTCCACCTTCAGGTGACCGATGCGCCTGCACCGCTTTTCTGAACAGTTGAACCGCTTGTAGAGCCCAACCGCTGAGACAAACAACCCGAACACCGTCAGGTTTGACAGGTCGCTCACCCATATCGGCTGGTCGGGTCCCAAGAAGAACTCAAAGATGACGTGCACTACCCTCCCCCACGATCTCCCGGAGCCTCTTTCCAGAGGTTAAGTCAGTCTGAATGCTACTGGATGCTTACGTTTACTGCTCAACCGGTTCAGAGGCCGTTGGCTGTTGCGGCTGCTGTAGGACAGGCGTCCTCGGTCGGTGCAACCCATCGAAGATCCGTCTCAATTGTAGG
>PLIM01000069.1 GCA_003139355.1 Acidimicrobiaceae bacterium
TTCGGTGGATCAGGGCTTAGCTACCGTGCGGCCCGCCAGCTCGCCGCCACGCTGCCGACCTAGTCGCCTTGCTCGGCACTGCAGTACGGCTCAAGCCCACCCTGCCTCACCGTCGCCCTCGGGAAGCCGGGCCCGTTGACCGGCTAGGGGCCAGCTTGGAGGGGTCGGGCGATGAGACGGCCGTACCCAACCCGGTTCCTGTCACGTCGCCACGCCGCAGCAGCACCGCGGTAATCTTGTTCTGGTAGTTCCCCTTGGGAGAGTCGCTTCGCTTGGGCAGGACGGTCGTTCAGGACCACCCATAATCGCCCCGTGCAGGTTCGACGCCTCGACCGAGCAACATCGAGGAGTCCCGTGCGCGTCCCAAGTCCACCCATTCCGCCGTTTGGCGGAGGGCGCTTTCGCACCCCGTCTTTCGGGATACTCAGCACCTACCCCCCGACCGCGTGCGGGATGGCGACCTTCAGCGCCGCTCTTGCCGACGGCCTGATTGCAAACGGCGCCGAAGTGAGCATCGTGCGGGTGGCGGACGGATCGCCCGCCTCCAGCAAGCGGGTCATCGGAGAGCTCGTGAATCGCTCCCCCCGGTCAGTGGCAGCCAGCTCGGAACTGCTCAACCGCTGCGACGTGGCGATCGTGCAGCACGAGTACGGCCTCTATGGTGGCGCCGACGGCGACGAGGTGCTGGACGTCCTCGCCGGCCTCCAGATCCCGTCCATCGTGATCGCCCACACGATTCTCAGTGACCCCACTCCGCACCAGCGATCCACTCTTGTCGCGGTCGCTGCGATGGCTGACCATGTGATCGTCATGTCGGACTCGGCCCGGGAGCGGCTATGCAACAGGTTCGACGTCGACCCGGCGATCATTGTGACCATCCCGCACGGGGCGGCGATCCCTACGGGCCGAGCCCCGCACGAGCCCGCGGCTCGGCCGACGATCTTGACCTGGGGCCTGATCGGACCGGGCAAAGGCATCGAGCGGGTGATCGACGCGATGCGGTCATTGCATCGCCTTCCGGCGCGACCTCGCTACCTCGTGGCGGGCCAGACCCATCCGAAGGTGCTCGCCGTCAACGGCGAGGCTTACCGTCACGCCCGTGTCGAACAGGCCTTACGCAACGGAGTTGGAACATCGGTCTTCTTCGACGCCGCCTACCGGGATGTGGCCTCCCTCACAGCACTGATCCAGTCGTGCGCTGTAGTCGTACTGCCCTACGACTCCACGGACCAGGTGACCTCCGGCGTGCTCGTCGAGGCCATCGCGGCGGGCAGGCCGGTGGTTGCCACGGCCTTTCCCCACGCCGTCGAGTTGTTGGCGAGTGGGGCGGGCATGATCGTCGACCGGGACGACCCGGCAGCTCTGGTGTCAGCCCTGCGCCGGGTGCTCGTTGAACCGGGACTCGCCGACCGCATGGCGGCGGAAGCGTCACGACTGGCGCCGAGCATGGGCTGGTCGGTGGTCGCTGGAGCGTACGTGGCCCTGGCGAATCGTCTTCTCAGCAAATACCCGGCACCGGTGTGACCAGCACGGTGGAGCCCAAGTTCGAACACCTCTTCCGAATGACGGACGACCGGGGCACCTTCGAGCACGCCCGATACGGCGAGCCCAGGCGAGCGCACGGCTACTGCACCGACGACTTGGCCCGAGTCCTCGTCGTCGCCGCACGAGAACCCCTCCCCGCGCCGGCGGTACCCGGCCTCGCCAGGACCAGCCTTCGGTTCCTGATCGACGCGCAGGGCGACGGCGGCGGTTACCGGAACCGATCGAGCCGGCGGGGTCGCTGGGAGGACCGCCCGACATTAGGGGACTGCTGGGGCAGGAGCATCTGGGGCCTCGGCACCGCGGCGTCGCACAGCGAGGACGGTTGGCTACGGGAAGTGGTCACTGCAGAGTTCGAGCGCGCAGTACGGCAGCGCTCACCCTACCCGCGTGCGATGGCGTTCGCTGCGCTGGGAGCAGCCAAGTTACTTGCTGTGGAACCCCACCATCGTGGGGCACACGCACTTTTGACTGATGCTGCGGACGGTATGGTACCACCCCACGCCAATACCGCCTGGCCATGGCCGGAGGCTCGACTCCGCTACGCCAACGCCGTCCTGCCGGAGGCGATGGTCGCCGCTGGCGCCGCGCTGGACCGACCGATGCTGCTGCAACACGGCCTTGATCTGTTGGCGTGGCTACTTGACCACAAGACGGTGGACAGCCATCTGTCCGTCACGCCCGCGGGCGGCGCAGGACCCGGTGACATCCGGCCCGTGTTCGACCAGCAGCCGATTGAGGTGGCCGTGCTCGCCGACGCCTGTGCTCGCCGACGCCTGTGCTCGCGCGGCGAGCGTCGACGGCGACCGGCGTTGGATCGACGGTCTCGGCGCCGCAAAGGCCTGGTTCCTCGGAGACAACGACGGTCAGCACGTCATGTGGGACCCGGACACGGCGGGTGGCTTCGGCGGCTTCACACCCCTGGCGGGGCCAACCTCAACCAGGGCACCGAGTCGACGCTGGCTCTGCTTTCGACATTGCAACACTCGCGTCGGCTCGTGATGGTGTCGCGGTGAGACCGGCGATCACCGACCGCGTCCGGCGCAGCCCCCAGCGCTTGGTCACGGACCGATCCCGGGTCGTCACGATGCTGTTCGTGCCTGGGCAAGAGGGATTCGACCGAGAGGAACCGCGCACCTCAGCTGTGGTGGCTCGCATCCTGGCGTTGGACGACGACGAGGTGGAGCAAGCATTAGATGACATCGCTGCTCGGTTCGAACACCGTCACCGCGACCTCATCGATACGTTCCGGCGGCACGCCGACGAGCTCGCCGAACGCCTCGATCCTCGGTTCGAGCTCTCCGAGACGCGTCGGCTGCTGCTTGGTGCCACGTTCACCAACGAGTATGCAATCGAAGGCGCGGCACTCTGCAACCCCAGCATGGTGGCCCATCCTGACCAGACCGGCGTACCCGCGGGCAGCTTGCGCTTTGTGATGAGCGTCCGGGCGATCGGGGAGGGACATCGGTCCTCCATCGAGTTCCGGATAGGAATGGTCGACGACCGCGGCGAAGTCAGAATCGAGGTCGCACCACCATTCGCGACGAGAGGAGCGAATGAAGCCGTCCCGTTCGACGCCGCCGTCTTCCGGAGTGAGCTTCGTCGACTCCGCAGCGATGGGGAGAGCGCCGACTACATCCTCGATGCGCTCGGTGAGCAGTTCACCGCGGCTGAGCTCGAGGAGCGGCTAGGCCGACTTCAGGGCCAGTTGGCGACCCGCAGACAGGACGGGTCGATCATCTTGCTCATGCGCAGGATCGCCGAGCGAACCTACGGCGTCCGTTTCCCAGCCGGCACGTCGCTGGCCGAGCGAGTCCTCCTGCCGGCCATGGGTGCCGAACGCAACGGCATGGAAGACGCCCGCTTCGTGCGGTTCGAGCACCAGGACCGAACCGTTTCCTACTTCGCCACTTACACGGCCTATAGCGGCATCGACATCACTCAACAGCTCCTGGAGACGACGGATTTTCGCGCCTTCACCTCGTCGCCGATCGTCGGCCTCGCGGCCAACAAGGGCCTCGCGCTGTTCCCTCGCCGAATCGGCGGCCGCTTGGCGGCCCTATCCAGGTCCGACCGCGAGACGAACACGGTCGTCTTTTCGGAGAACCTGCGCCTGTGGGAAGACGCGCTTAGGTACCAGGTGCCCACCCGAACCTGGGATGTGCTCCAGCTCGGCAACTGCGGCTCGCCGATCGAGACTGACGCTGGCTGGCTTGTGATCACCCACGGCGTCGGCCCGATGCGCACCTACAACATCGGCGCCATACTTCTCGATCTCGAAGACCCGACCCGGATCATTGGCCAGCTCCGCGAGCCACTGCTCAGCCCGACGCCCGACGAGCAGGACGGTTATGTGCCGAACGTCGTCTACTCCTGCGGCTCCCTCGTACACGCCGACACCCTGGTCCTCCCCTATGGCATCGGCGACTCCGCCATCGGCGTGGCCACGCTGTCGTTGCCCATGCTGCTTGACGATCTCACTGCCAGCTAAAAACCTTTGCCGAATACGCTGCAACCTCTGTGCTTGCGGGAGATCAGCCACCGGGCGATGTCGAGACCTCTCCCAGCCCCGTAGCCACCCGGTAGCACTTCAACCGCCACCCTGACCAGCCACCCGGCCGTTTCGCCGCCACGCGGGCGAACGTAGGGGCCTGTGTGCCTACCCCGAAGCCTTCCGCCCTTGCTGCTCGCTCGGCTCTCGTCCCTCTCCGCCCGTCCCCCCTTCCCGCCCCGCTCCCCGCGCCCTCCGGCTGGGCTGGCTGGGCCGGGCGCTTGGGGCGCCGGCCCGAGAGCCGGTCCCAGCGTATGCAGCCCTAACTGGGAACGGTCGAGGAACACTTCGAGTTCCGACTCGTCGAGGTCGGCACGCTCGCGGCGCACGGTGACACTCACGGTCGCCACCAAGCTGGACCAAACAAATATCGTTCACGTGCAGTACTCCCCCAGTAATGCTTGGCGGGTAAGAGCGTCGGTGCGGGGGCGCCCCCGTCCCGACGGAGGCGGGGCTCTTACTCTTCTTCCACGAACGGCGCGCCAACGGCTCGTACACGATCAACCCGGCGCTGTTGGACCAGGCCACCGGTCGGCTGCACAGCCACTTCCCCCAGCCACTCCTCGAGCCGGAGCTCGACTGGGAGTGCTGGGGCGACGTGAACAACGTCGTGTTCGTCCAGGGAGCACACTGCGACGGTGACGACGTGTGCCTCACCTATAGTGCCGCCGACCGCTGTGTCGGCGTGGCCACCGCGCACGTTGGTCGCCTGCTCGACGCCCTGCGCGCCGCCACCTGAAACCCGCAACGCGAAGGGACTGTCGGAAATGACCGGGTGCGACCGCATCCGCCGACGGCGAGCGCGAGAGACGTGCGAAGTCTGACGAGCCACCAAGAATGACCCGGAGGCGTCGCTTCGCGGAACGGTGCCCGGTCATCCCCACCCCAAGTCTTCAAGCCGCTTGTCATCGATACCGAAGTGATGCCCGACCTCGTGGATCACCACCCGACGAACTACCTCGACAACTTCCTGCGCTGTCCGGCATGTTGCGCAGATCGCGGCCATGTAGATCGTGATGCGGTCCGGAGTGGTTGCCGAGTAGTGGGCCCCTCGGCTCGTCAGCGGGACACCTTGGTAGAGACCGAGCAGTCGTCCGGGCGGGCTGTGATCGTCCACCATGACGGCGACGTTTTCCATTGCCGCACCAAGCTCGGCAGGGATTCCATCGAGAGCGTCAGCCACCAACTCCTCGAACTGCTCAAGCGAGATGGCGACCATGCCCAAGATCATGCCAACACATCGGCCATCTGCCGGCGCAGACGACGACCTTGGGATCGGCAACTGGTGCCTACTCAGTTGGATTGGATCGGGCCGGACGTCTTGTCGTCGCCGTGGTCCTGATTGCCCTCCTCCACGCCCTTCTTGAACTCGTGGGACGCGCTGCCGAGCCCGCGAGCGAGCTTGGGAAGCTGTGACCCCCCAAAGAGGAGCACGACGACGACCACTACAATCACGATCAATCCGTCGGGACCAACGATATTGGCAAGCATCCCGATGATCACCTGCCTTCCTTTTCGAGGATCGCAATCAGGTTAGAGACATCCTGGCGACTCCATGCAGCCGGGGGGCTCCCAATCTCCTACGCACCTGGTCGGCGACACAAACGAACGGCCACCGGATCCGGCGCAAGGCCGGGCGCGGCGCAGGCGGCTGACGGTTCAGCCGGCCACGAAATCGGAAACCGACGGCACGACAGCGCCTGATGACAACACCGGGCAATCGAACGACGACTTTCAATGGTAGGCACTCCGGTGTTAGATACTGCAGTATCTAACGACTCGGGCCACGCCGGGAGGGAAGCAGGTAGCCACTATGTCAACGGCGGCAGGCAGGCGATCGATGCCGACACACTTCGCCGCGTTCGGTGGGGTAAACGGGAAAGCGCACGGGCCACATAACAAGCACGCCCAGCAGGTGCTCGCTCGACGAGCGGCGATCGAACGTAAGCGAGAACGAGCAAGGCACGCTTGGGTTCGTGGCAGGCCGAGCAAGGCGGAGCCGAGTAGCGCAGCCAATAGCTAACGGGGCTCCGCCCCAGCTTGCTGCTTGACGCGGCTGTGCTTGTAGCAGAAGTCCATCTTCACTTCGGTCCCAGGGCTGAAGATCCCTGGTCGCGAGGGGCTGAGCGGTGGTGCGGCCACCGCGTTCGTACCCAGGGGTGCCACGGGTAGCTGAGCGTCCTCCCCCTGGCGCCGCCAATGGAACGCCCGACTCGGAACCTGGGCGGTTCAGCCGGGCGGCTGGAAGGGTGCGTCTAAGCGCGGTCAGGCGACGCGACAGAACGCGCGCACGTCAGCTGAGAACCCGCTTGGTTCTGGGCACACAGCCGTTATGCGCTGGGTAGGCGGTCACCGCCGCCCGCAACTACAACGGGACTTGGGTGATGACGAGGTAGTGGGCCCTCGGGAGCGTCCCAAGGAGGGAACGACACCTGTGGTCAAAAGACCTGCCAGCGTGGCCGGATCTCACCCTCAACCCCGGCTCTTCGGTGTGGGTTTACCCCCGAGGGCCCACCCACACGTTACGCGCCTGGTTGTTCAGCTGAAAGTGGGTTGTCCAACACCGTCCTGATGTGGGTCTCGTCAGCCCCAGCAGTCTCGACTCCCGCGCCTACGCCGTCCCACGGTCGGACGCCCCTGGTCCCCCGTGCACCGAGCAGTTCGGCTGAGGCAACAAGCGCCGACGGTCGCGGGTCGTAGCCATCCAGGGTCCAATGTTGCACCCCTCAAGCTCGGCACGTTGAACAGTCGGCAGAAGCGTCTGCGGGCGAAAGGTGCGGGACCGCGCTGACCAGACACGCCTCGCAGTGGCACCATTCGGTACATGGCAGTCGTTGGTGATCGCGTGCAAGTCTCTTCGAGGAAAGTCGGCGNNCTGTCGTGCCCTCGATGGGTTCACTCGCGGTCGTCGGCAAGCAGTCGGGCAGTGGCAGCCGCAAACGGCAGGCAATGAGTGCTTCCACGGCGGATGGCCGAGTGAGTCGGTGACGCGAGCCAAGAGCTGCGACGAGGATGCCGAGGAGCGCCCGTACTTCCTGATCAAGCCCGACCCGTGTTGTCCCGAGTGCGCCACGATCATGGTCTGGCGGTCCACCCACCGCGGGATCGCCATCACCAACGGGGCGGAGATAAGGCTCTCGGACTACGGGTGGGGAGGTCGCCACCTTCACATGCGGGACGCGCGGGTCGCTCACCGCAAGAACCGCGTGCGCCAACCCAAGGAATGGGAGAGGAAAGAACGTTTCCACCCGATGGCGTAGCCGGTCGTGCTCGTCGCCAAGTCCGTCGCTCCGGCACCCATCCCGCCGGTAGGCCTCCTGGCTCGGCGCCGGCAACACCGGTACCGGTTGGGTGAGCGACTACAGGCCGACCACGTCGATACCCGAAGAGCCGCGCCTTTCGAGCGGAGCCGAGACGAGCCGGTGGAAGTAGCACAGCCAGCAGGTACCGTTGAACACGAAGAGGCCGCACAATGGCCACGCCCGTGTTTCCGTCCGACAGGTACCACCCCCGCTCTCACCTTCACCGAGAGGACCCCGAGTGGCAAGCCGGCTACCGAGCAGGGCGTCACGAGAGATGGCTGCTCACGGGTGCCGGCGGAGGGCTAATCGGCCTCCTGATCGGCCACCGCCATCACCTGATCGTGTGGGTCCTGGCTCTCCAACGGCGACATGTCGACCTTCTCCACGGGACGATCAACATCGAGCAGGCATGGGTCGTCCCGATGAGCGGCAAGCCGATGATCGGGCCCCCGAAGACGAAGGCCGGCGTTCGGGTGCTCGCCATCCCGCCCAACGTCGTGCCGGCCGTCGTCGACCATCTTGAGCGATTCGTCAGCTCGGAGCCGACCGCGTGGCTGTTCGGCACCTCGAGCGGGACCGCCCTCTCCCCGCGCAACTTCAACCGAGCATGGGACAAGGCTCGCCGTGTCGCTGGTCGGCCGGATCTCCACCTCCACGACCTGCGGATAGCGGGCTCACGTGGGCAGCGGCCAGCGGTGCAAGCGTTGCCGAGGTCATGTGCCGCGGCGGTCACGCCAACCCTCTAGCTGCGCTCCGCTACCAGCACGCGACCGAGGACCGGGACCGGGCGATCGCCGAGGCACTCGGGCAGCTCGCGCAGGGAGCCGAAATCGTGCCAATCGCGAGTGTGCCCGAGAGCGTTTCGCGCACGTAGCACGCACGCCGGGACCAGTTCGCTCCCTAAAGCAAGAAGGCACCCTCCGAAAATGGCGTCTCTACTGGACTTTCTTTGGAGCGGACNNAGCGGACGACGGGATTCGAACCCGCGACCCTCACCTTGGCAAGGTGTTGGAATCCGTGCATCCAGTGTTGCTCCGTCCGCCTACGTGGGCTCCGTCCGTCTCTTCGTCCGGGAAGTGCTGCCAAATCCGCCCCGTAGTAACACGCGTTACTACGAGCAGATTTGCTCCGGGCCAAGTAGACGCCGAGTAGCCACAGTCGATTAGCGGAGCACTTGGCTACGCGACCACCGTCGCCCGGCTTCTGCGGGTGTTTGCATGGATGGCTCGACGCCTTGCGGATGACCTCGACGTCGGCGCGGGGGGAGCGCGTTAAGCGGACTAAACGAGGGTCATCGGATTGTCCCTTCTCAGTCCCAGCTCTCGTGCGGCAACCCTGCCCGGGCATTGCGCTCGAGTAGCCCGCGACTCGTTGGCGATCCTTTCCTCCACCGTCACCTTAGTAAAGGAAGATGTACTATCCTTTACCAAGGAAGAGATCTAGTAAAGGATCGGCTTTGTTCGGAACGTTCACCAGACAGACCTGGCTGCATGATCCCACCGCGTACGCACCTGCGCAGTACCGCCGAGCGTGCGCCTACGACGCCTTCATCCCAGATCTGCTCACCGGCCTCGAGCTCTCCCTCTCCGGTTCAGTCGCCGGTGTGATCGCCGAAGCGGATACTGCAATCCAGGCGCTGAACAAGCACGCGTACCCAGGGCTCACTCCTCTCGCGCGCCTGTTGCTGCGCACCGAGTCGATCGCCTCCTCCAAGGTCGAAGGTATGCAGGTCGACGCTCTCGCCCTCGCCCGAGCCGAGGTGGCCAACGACACCGGGCAAGGAGCATCGAAGACCGCACTCGAAATCCTCGCCAACATCAACGCGATGCAGGCGGCGATCGAGAGCGCGACCGAGCAGGAGAGGATCGCAGTACCGCAGATCGTCGAGATCCACCGCATCCTCATGGCGGCGTCGGACCGGCCCGAGATCGCTGGCCAGATCAGGACGCAGCAGAACTGGATCGGCGGCAACAACTACAACCCCTGCGGCGCGGACTTCGTGCCGCCCCCGCCCGAGGAAGTGAACACCCTCCTCGAGGATCTCTGCGCCTTCTGCAACGACGAGACACTGCCGCCTCTCGTCCAAGCGGCGCTCGCGCATGCGCAGTTCGAGACGATTCACCCGCACAAAGACGGGAACGGGAGAACAGGCCGTGCCCTGGTCCAGATCGTCCTCAAGCGCCGGAACGTCGCGCCACACTTCGTCCCCCCGATCAGCGTGGTGCTCGCGCAGAACAAGGAGCAGTACATCGACGGCCTCGTCGCGTACCGGGAGGGGAACTTCGAGCGATGGCTCGAGGTCTTCTCAGTAGCCACGGCGCGGGCCGCGCAGCTCGCGCGCTACTACCTTGCCGAGGTCCGCGAACTCCAAGACGTGTGGCGCGCTCGGCTCTCCGCCCACGGACAGGTACGACAGGATGCCGCGGCCTGGCAACTCATCGACATCCTGCCGGGACATCCCGTGATCACAGTTCCAGTAGGTGTAGCCCGCGTGAATCGAACCAAACCAGCAGTGAACGGGGCGATCAACCAACTCGTGGAAGCCGGGGTGCTGATTCCGCTGTCGACGAACAGGCGTAACCGAGCCTGGGAGGCCGCCGGCCTCCTGGGGCTCCTCGCTCGCCTCGAATCGGGCGAGTACAACGAAGAAGAGCCAGGACCGATCGCGGCCCCAAGAGCGCGACCGGCCAGTGGTGGCGAGCAGGCGGCCGCGCTTCTTCCCTGGAACGACGGGGTTCTGGTACGCCTGGGACCCGCCTCGTGGCTCACCCCCCCGACCGACACCCCGGAGGTAACGCTCCGCGTCGCGGTCGCGATCCCGAACGTCATCCCGGGAATCGGCGGGAATCCCGCGGAACGCACCACGTTGCTCCGAGGCCAGAAACGGGAGGAGCGCCTGTGCGATCTTCTCGAAAACTCGCCGATCACCGAGCAGCTCAGAGGTCTCGAGCACGTTTGGGGCGGGACGGCTGGCGCGAAGTGGGAAGCAGCAGGTACCGGATCTGCCGAGTTCTCCGAGCTCTGGTTCGCCCCCTACGGCATCGACGTGCAGCGACCCCCACTCGTGGCGCGTTGCGGCTTCTCTACCGGATGGGTCGACGACGGCAACGCGACTCAGGTTCCAACGATTCAGGCAGCGCTGGACCTCATGATCAACCTCACCGAGCTGAACAGGTCGCGCAGGCCCGACGACCATGACCACCGGACCGACGATCCCCCTGCACCGGCGGCGCTCTCGCTCGAGGAGCTGGCCGAGATTCTCCACTGGATGCTCGACTTCCCGGCCGTTGTCGTCTCCGCTGCGCGATCACTCCTCCCAGACCCTCGGCTCGAGACGGTCAAGGTCGCGGAGTGGGTGACGTTCTCCGGCCATGCCGCAGACCGCCTGGTCGACCTGCGTCGCCTCCATCGGCTCGCGCGCAGCTCGGGGCTCGGCCAGATGATCGCCGGCGTTGTAATGGAGCCGTACCGAGTTGGCGGCAGTTGGCCAGGATCGTGGGCCTTTGTCGCGGACCTGCTGTACGACGGCCTGGAACGAGGCGGGTATCGTGACATCGACGCCTCAGTCGACGCAATCCAAAAGCGGAATTGACGCCGCGCCGAGTCCAACTACGAACCGACAACTTGGTCAAACGCATCAAACGAATCGGCTTCGGGTTCTGCAATTTCGAGAACTGCCGGACTCAGGCCCTGCTCTACGCCGGCAGGCCGAACTGGCGTCTCTTTGGAGCGGACGACGGGATTCGAACCCGCGACCCTCACCTTGGCAAGGTGTTGGAATCCGTGCATCCAGTGTTGCTCCGTCCGTCGACGTGGGCCCCGTCCGTCCCTTTGTCCGGGAAGTGCTGTCAAGTCCGCCCCGTAGTAACACGCGTTACTACGGGTAGATGGGCACGGACCCCAGGTGGAGCCGTACCAGTCAGCCAACAGTTCTCACTGTTTGTGAGCGCCCTGGATCGAGAGCTCACGATGCGCTGTGCGCGCGTCGATACAGGCGTGGTGTATCATTGGTGTATGTCACGCACCAACATCGACGTAGACGAGGAGGCATGCCGCTCTGTCATGGAGCGCTACCACCTTTTGACCAAGCGCGACGCAGTGAATTTTGCGCTGCGGATCGTCGCTGCTGAACCGCTCGACCTTGAAGCTTCGCGTGCCTTGCGAGGCTCGGGTTGGGAAGGCGATCTCGAGGAAATGCGAGCTGGGCGCGCCAGGTGATAATGATCGACATCTCGGCGTGGATTGAATTTCTGCGAGATACCGGGAGCCCAGTCTGCATCCGCGTCGACCAACTGCTCGGAGACGACATCGCCACGTGCGATCCGATCCGGATGGAGGTCCTCGCAGGAGCCCGCGACGAGCGCCACCTCGTCGATCTCCGCAGGTTGTTGGCGCGAGCATCGGTTATCCCGACTCAGCCGACCGACTACGAGGAGGCCGCTGCGCTGTATCGAATCTGCCGCCGCAACGGGGAAACGGTAAGAAAGCTCATCGACTGCCTCATCGCGAGCATCACCATTCGCGCGGGCCTATCGATCTTGCATGCGGACGCTGATTTCGAGGTGCTTGCCCGCCATACCGATCTGCGATCTGAAGAGCCGTAGTCGCGGGAACACGCTCATCACAGTCCACTGAATGAGGTCAAGCTTCTTGGAGCGGACGACGGGATTCGAACCCGCGACCCTCACCTTGGCACACAATAGGGACCCGACCATCCTACCTGGCTAAACATAAATGAATGCAGCATATTGGCCGTTTTCTACTGTCAATGATTAACCGTAACTGACCGTGTTTGTCAATGGCTTGTGGTATTTCCGTGGTGCAGATACCACGGCGATCCTGTACCACGTGCACCACAGCCAGACGGGATTTCGGCATCTCTGCCTGCGCTTTTAGCGCGCTAATCGCCATTCGACGCTACCCGCGAGGGCAGGCCCCGCCGCCCGCTCTCCGACGGCCCGCGGCTGCCCTCTGCCCGATCGCGTGTGCTCATTGCCCGCCATTCTGTCCATCTCGGTGACGGTGTGCTCGAGCACTCATGGGTAGGTTGAACGGGCGCCTTCTGCGAAGTTCATAGCGCTCTACCGGCTGTTCCGTTATGTCTCTCCTCCGCGTCACCGTCTCAACCAGCCGTTTCGCGGACATCGGTCCGGCTACGCCGGCGTCAGCCCTCACCTTGGAGAGGTGATGCCAGGGGACAAAAGAGGCTCTTCGCGTTGAAGTGGGGATCACCCTCGTCGAGTTGCCGATCATCCACCAACTGTCAGCTCACGCGAAACTGATCGTGCTCACTGTCGGGAGAAGCCGACCACCGTGA
>PLIM01000091.1 GCA_003139355.1 Acidimicrobiaceae bacterium
AGGGCGCCGGTCGAGGCCGAGAGCTCGGTGACCGAGTTGCCATTCGCGTTCGCCACCCAGACGTGGCTGCCGTCCGAGGTGATGGCGCACGGGTAGTCGAACCCGTAGCTCGGGCCGCGCGATGACCTTCACCAGGGCGCCGGTCGAAGCCGAGAGCTCGGTGACCGAGTCGCCATTCCAGTTTGCCACCCAGACGTGGGTGGCGTCCGAGGTGACGGCGGCGGGCCTGTCGAACCCCCACCCTAGGACCTTGACACCTGAGTGCGATTCCACCGGCGTGGCCGATGGAGAAACTTGGGAAACGTTGCTCCCCGTTGCGCCGACCGCCGATGCCGGCACGAAGGTGACAAGAGCCAGACCTGACAGAGATAGCGCACCAACTACAAGGGTGCGGCTGAACGAACGGAAGCCCGATCTCATGGACCGTCCTCCTCGGATCGACGAAGGCGCAGCCCATCGCTCCACCTACGTGCCACGAGGGTACAACGAAGCCGACCCGCACGGTTCTCGACCCCACTTCCGAAAGGCCGGCTTCTCAGGTCGATTACCCAGGATCGGCAAGCATCGGCTCTCGCCCGTCTACACATCGTGCAGCATCCAGACGTTGGGCTCCCAGTAATCGCCGACGTCTCCGTTGGTTGTCAGGGGGGCCAAGCCCCCGGGGAAGACGTACTGGCCGTCATCGGGGAATGACATTTCCGTCCAGGCCTCCCAGTCCTGGACCGGAGCAGAGATCTGGAGCGAGCAGGGCTCGGCGCGGACTGTCCGGGCCCCCAGGCGGGCGTGGACACGCATCCACGGGTCGAAAGGAAGGCCGTCGTCCCGCCGCCAAGCTGCGTAGCGCTCGATTGGGATCAACGGATAGCGGTCCTTCCAGGAGGGCCGGACAGGAGCCAGCAGCGGGGTCAGGCCGGCATCCCGGGCGACGGCACCCATGGCTCGGACGAGCAGCCCACTCAGACCACAGCCTTGGTAGTCCCGATCGACCTCCGCGGCGAGGGCCGACAAGGCCGTTGACCGGCCCGGGTTGTCCACTGCACGCAGGCCTACGGCGTCGATCCCAGCCGGAAGGTCCTCGAGGGTCCCGTCCCAACGGAAGGGGATAGTCCTGGCCCGGGCGATCAGGCGCTCCGAGCGCCGGTCCACAAGGACCACCTGAAAGCGCGCGTGGCGGGGGACCAAGGAGCCGAAGTAGCCGCTGTTGTTGCCATGGAGGTTGTATTCCGGCCAGAGGTTGTCGAAGAGCCGCTGTTCTCGAGCCAGCTCCCAGAGGTCGGGCCTCTCCGCGGCGGTGAAGGCCTCGAGCCACCCGGGAGAGCCTGATGGCACCTGCATTCGTCCATCCTGTCAGAGCCTCGGCGCCCAAAGCGCCGATCATCGACCGCCTACGGCCGCTCCCGGCCGCCGCCGGGCTGGCGGGCCAAGAGGCTAGGAAGTACGGGCGTTGGCGAGTGCGGTAGCGAGAAGTGGAGCGACTCGTGTGAGGATGTCCCCGGCCGAGACCAGGGCACGCGAGTCGCCCCTCAGCTTGATCTTCCCGGCGGTCAACAGGTCCGGCAGGGAAGACCGGCTCGACACGATCGCCTCTGCGGTGGACCAGTCCTCGACAAGGATCACGCTTGCCGGTTCGGTCGAGTCGCGTACCAGCGATGCCGAGCCGTCTTGGCGCAGCACGATCGTGTAGCGAAGCTCGCCGTCCTGCACTCCTGCAGCGCCAGCCTCGTCGGGCACTCCGGTGATGATCTGGCCGAGGGCAAGCCCGCCGGTGGCCGCATCCGCCGCTACGGCCGCATCCGCCGCTACGGCCGCAACCGGGAGCCCTTTCAGAGCCGCGGCGAATGCCTCGAACCACGCCTCGCTCAGGAACTCAGGCACCGTTGCCGGGCCCCGGCGCAGCGGAACCGGTGTCGTCGGCGGGGCCCGGCGGCGTGGCGGGCCGGTCGGAGCTACCAGGGCCGGGGCTGCCGGGACTGCCGCTCGCAGCGCCGGGGTCGGGGCCGCCAGGGCCGGGCTGTGCGTGCGCCGCGCCCGTGTGCTTGCGGGCCTCCGAGGCTGGCAGTGGCGCCGGACGTCTTGTGATCTTGCGCCCGATCCACGCGATCGGGTCATAGTGCGCGTCGACGAGACGCTCCTTCAACGGGATGATGGCGTTGTCGGTGATGTGGATGTCCTCCGGGCAGACCTCGGTGCAGCACTTGGTGATGTTGCAGTAGCCGATGCCCATGTCCCGGCGGATGTAGTCACGCCGGTCCAGGGTGTCGAGAGGATGCATCTCGAGCTCGGCCAGGCGCACGAGGAAACGAGGCCCCGCGTACCGGGGCTTGTTCTCCTCGTGGTCCCGGATGACATGGCAGATGTTCTGACAGAGGAAGCACTCGATGCACTTGTGGAACTCCTGGCCGCGGTCGATGTCGACCTGAGCCATCCGGTACAGGCCGTCAGGATCCCTCGGCCGGGGCCTGAAGGCGGGGATGAGCTTCGCGACCTCGAAGTTGTAGGAGACGTCGGTCACGAGGTCGCGCATTATCGGGAAAGCGCGCATGGGCGAGATCGTGATGGGCTCGTCGACCGGCAGGGTGCTCATTCGCGTCATGCACATCAAGACGGGGTGCCCGTTCACCTCGGCGCTGCAAGACCCACATTTTCCTGCTTTGCAGTTCCACCGGACCGNNCCTGGGTCGCCTGGATGCGGTGGACGACGTCGAGCACGACTTCGCCTTCCTGAGGCGCAATTCGGTAATCCTCGAAGCGCCCGCCGCTCGCGTCCCCGCGCCACAGCCGCATCACGAGGTCCTGCGGCGGTGCGTCCGACGGCGGCTCAGGAGGCGTGGAGGCGGCCGGCCCTGTGTCGATGGCCATCAGTGCACCTCCTCCTCGAAGAGCCTTGCCAGCTCGCCGGGCATCTGAGGCTTGGGCTCCTGCGCCACGACGTAGTTGCCCTCGACGAGGCGGGTGACCATGTTGACGTTCTCGAACTCCGGCCTGAAGCCCGGGTAGTCGTCACGCGTATGGCCCCCTCTGCTTTCACGGCGCTCGATCGCGCTCAACGTCGTGCAGTTGGAGACGGCAAGCATCGACTCCAGGTCCAGGGCGAGGTGCCAACCGGGGTTGAAACTCAGGTTTCCTTCGACGACACAGTGCGAGGCACGCTCCTCGAGCTCGGCAAGCTTGCCCTTCGCCTCCAACAGCTCGTTCTCGACTCGGATTATGCCGACGAGTGACTGCATCGTCTCTTGGAGGGCACGGTGCACGGCGTAGGCGTCCTCGGTGCCCACGTTGTCGAAGTAGGAGGTCGCACGTCTTGTCACCTCGGCGATCTGCGCCTCGGAAACCTCCGGAACTCCGGGGATCTCGAGGGCTCGCTCGGCGGCTGCCATTCCGGCCCGGCGGCCGAACACGACCAGGTCCGAAAGCGAGTTGCCCCCGAGCCGGTTGGAGCCGTGCATGCCCCCGGCGCACTCGCCGGCGGCGTACAGCCCTGTGACCGTCGTAGCTTCGGTGTCGGCTTCGACACGCACGCCTCCCATGGCGTAATGGCACGTCGGGCCCACTTCCATCGGGGTCGTCGTGATGTCGATGTCGGCCAGCTCCTTGAACTGGTGGTACATCGAGGGCAGCAGGCGGCGGATCTCCTCTGGGGTACGGCGGCTCGCGATGTCGAGGAAGACGCCGTCGTGCGGGCTTCCGCGACCCTCCTTCACCTCCGAGTTGATCGCCCGGGCGACCTCGTCGCGGGGGAGCAGCTCAGGCGGACGGCGGAAGTCCTTCTTGTTGGAGTACCACTGGTCGGCCTCCTCGATGGTCGCGGCCGTCTCGGCTGCGAAGAAGGGCGAGATGTAGTTGAACATGAAGCGCTCGCCGTCCCGGTTCTCGAGGACCCCGCCATCGCCCCGCACGCCCTCGGTAACGAGCAGGCCCCGCGCCGAGGGTGGCCAGACCATCCCCGTCGGGTGGAACTGAATGGCTTCCATGTCGATGAGATCGGCGCCGGCCCATAGCGCGAGGGCCATCCCGTCACCGGTGCATTCCCACGAATTCGTCGTGAACTTCCACGCCTTGCCGCATCCGCCGGTCGCGAGCACTACCGCCTTGGCGCCGAAGGTCACGAAGCGACCCGTTTCACGCCAGAACCCGACCGCTCCATTCACGGCCCCGGCGCCGTCTTGCAGGAGACGGACGATCTTGCACTCCATGAAGACGTCGATGCCGATGGACACCGCGCGGTGCTGCAGGGCCCTGATCATCTCGAGACCCGTGCGGTCGCCGACGTGGGCGAGGCGAGCGTAGCGATGGCCTCCGAAGTCCCGCTGCAGGATCCGGCCGTCCGAGGTGCGGTCGAACAGCGCCCCCCACTCCTCGAGCTCGAGGACCCGGTCGGGCGATTCGAGGGCGTGGATCTGAGCCATGCGCCAGTTGTTCAGCATCTTGCCGCCGCGCATGGTGTCGCGGAAGTGGACCTCCCAGTTGTCCTCCGGCCAGACGCTGCCGAGCGCCGCGGCGATGCCACCTTCGGCCATCACGGTGTGGGCCTTGCCGAGAAGGGACTTGCACACCAGTGCCGTGCGAGCGCCCAGCTCGCGTGCCTCGATAGCAGCCCGGAGCCCCGCGCCGCCGGCGCCGATGACCACGACGTCGAAGTCGTACCGCTCGGTGTCAGCCATCAGAAGAGCCTCGGGTCTGTGAAGGCGCCGGAGGAGACAAGGTAGATGTAGAAGTCCGACACGACGATGGTCATCAGGGACAACCAGGCGAACAGCTGGTGGTGCTTGTTCAACGGTGTGGTGAGGTTGGTCCAGATCCACAGCCGGACCGGTGCCTTCGAGAACTTCTTCAGATTCCCACCGCTCAAGTGGCGGCACGCATGACACCCGAGTTGGTAGGCCCAGATGAGCACGGAGTTCGCGACGAGGATTATGGTGCCGAGCCCCATCCCGATGCGTCCCGGGAAGCGAAACGCCTCGATCGCGTCATAGGTCAGCAGAACGGCGAAGACGAATGTGAAGTACCACGTGTAGCGGTGAACGTTCTGCAGGACCAGCGGGAAGCGGGTCTCGCCGGTGTAGCGCTTGCGGAACCCGTTGGGCTTGGTCGAGACCGAACCGGCATCCGCGACGGCACACGCCGGTGGCGAGAGCCAGAAGGCCCGGTAGTAGGTCTTGCGGTAGTAGTAACAGGTGAGGCGGAAGGCCAGCGGGAAGATCAGGATCAAGATCGCCGGGGACACCGTCCAGTTCGACGGTAGGACCGGCCCCCACCGCACCGCAGATGGGCAGCTTGGGGCCAGGCACGGCGAATAGAGCGGCGAGAGGTAGTTACGTGCCTGGTCGAGGCCGACGAAGTAGTGCCCGTTGCGGAACGCGGCCCACGTCGCGTAGACGACGAACGCGAACAGCCCGAGCCCTGTGACCAGCGGCTGCACCCACCAGCGGTCCTTGCGGAGCACCACGGCCCTCGAGGGGCCGGCTCTTGGCGCGCCTATCCGGACAGGGATCGGCTGAGGTCGAGGGGCTGGCCGTGCTACGTCCTCGATGACGCTCATCAATTGCCTCCGTGGGGATCGACCTCGCCCGACTGTAGGCCGGGCACATCCTCACCGCGTCCGTGCGACGTGGGACTCATCATTGCACCGGGGCTGCACGCGCTGCGAGTTCGTGGGCCTGGTCCCGCCGAAGCACCGAGTCGCTCGGCCCTCGAGAGACACGATCCGCCGCTCGTTCGCGCGCGGCGCTCGCGAGCCTCGCCGGTGGGCGTTCGCCGGCCCGCTCGTCGGTGCCCCGGCACTCGGGGAGCTGCGTGCTCCGGGGTGGTGCTCTGTGCCCGTCAGGGAGGAGATCCGCCCTGGTGGCTGCTTGTCGTCGAGGGCTCGGAGATCAATGACGATCCCTACCGGCCCGTCTCCCGCATGGCCGTGTCCGGCCCATTTGACGGCGTATCGAATTTCCCTCTTGCATCGGATCGCGCGAGGGTTCATGATAATCACCATCTTGTAACTACACGGTTGCGAGTTGTTAGGGGAGGGGGCGCCAAGGATGGCACTCCAAGCGTTGTTTGAATGTGGCCTGGATCGGACCTGGCAGGGTCGTGCGAACTGCATGGGCGTCGATCCGGAGCTGTTCTTCCCCGAGCGGGGCGCATCGACCCGGGAGGCCAAGGAGGTTTGCCGAGGTTGCGTTGTCCGCGAGGACTGCCTCGAGTTCGCGATCGCCAACGGTGAGAAGTTCGGGATCTGGGGCGGCATGAGCGAACGGGAGCGTCGCAGGGTCCGTCGGGCGCGTGTCGTGGCCCATGCGGCCAATACAGCTTCCTGAGCCTCGTCCTGGAGCGCTACGCCCCGGTTTGCGAGGCGCGCCTCGACTGTGCGGTCCTCGCTCAGGTCGAGTCCCGGCCTCCGAGGCGTGGCCGAGTCCGCTCAGTGGCTCATCTCGAGCGAACTGTGATGAGCCGGCGATGGCGGGCGATCCGCCTACGTTCGCGCTCTGAAGTCCCGCCCCAGACGCCATGGTCGATGTGGTTGACCATGGCGTACTCAAGGCACGGCTCTTTGACCGCGCACTCGGCGCAGATCCGTCGCGCCACTTCTACCCCGACACCGTCACTCGGGAAAAAGGTGTCCGGAGGCATCTCCCGGCACTTCCCCCGCCCCATCCACGAAGTGTCCACCACACCATTGTGACGTCTTCAGGGTCACAACGCCATGGGGTCGAGCACATTCGCAGGAAATCCTAAGATTTCGATCGAGGCCCTGCTCAGGCGGTTCGCAACACGCTGGCAGAGGTTCAAGCACTGAGTGACAGGTAGATTGTCATGGTGCCAGGAAGCTCGGGTGGCGACGACGTTGTCGGCACCGACCCGCTGAGTCAGCTGCCGAGTCAGGGCGAGTCTGAGCACGCGAGCGACAGTTCGCCGGAGGGCGATGCTCTCGAAGGTCGCGACCTCACCGAGGCGGCAGAGGACAATGCCACGAGTGGTGGGACCGTTGCCCCTGAGGGCGAAACGGCTGTCGGCAGCCAGACTGCCTACAGCCAGACGAGCCATGGTGAGCCCGGCCGGGGGCCTCCGGGGATCGGCTGGCCCGGAGATCCGCAGAATCCGTACCTGCAGGAATGGCACGGGCCGGCGCAGTACAGCCAACCGGTCTGGCCCGGGCCGGAGTACGCGCAACGGCAGTGGCCGGATCAGTGGAGCTACCGCGAACCGCCGATTCCCAAGGCGCCGAAGCGTCCTCCGCGCACCACGCCCGGATGGTTCGGCGTGGCGCTCGTGGCGGCGCTGGTCGGAGCGCTGGCCGGCGGCAGCCTCGTCGCTGTGTTCACGAGCCGGGCTCCGCAGACGATCGTCCGGGAGTACTTCCCGACCAAAGGCGGGAAAGTGCAAGTCGGCGACGTCCAGTCGATTCTTGCAGCTGTTCTCCCAGCCGTGGTCTCGATCGACACGAGCAGCTTCCGGGGCGTCGGCGACCTCGGCTCCTATGTGCAAGGTGCGGGCACCGGCATGATCATCGAGCCCAGCGGCGTCATCCTCACCAACGACCACGTGATCGCCGGGGCTCAGACGGTCACGGTCACGCTGTACGGGCAAGTCAAGCGGTTCTCCGCCAAGGTCATCGGAGCCGATGCCTCAAAAGACATCGCGCTCGTGCAGATCCAAGGAGCGGGAGATTTGCTGCCGACTGTCCGGTTCGGGAACTCCAACGCAGCCCGACAAGGCGACGGGGTATTGGCCATCGGCAACGCGCTCGCGCTGGCCGGTGGTCCAACGGTGACCGAAGGCATCGTGTCGGCTTTGAACCGGTCGCTCACCGCTTCGACTGACGACGGCACGACCGAGAACCTGACGGGCTTGATCCAGACCGACGCTCCCATCAACCCGGGCAACTCGGGGGGCCCGCTGGTCAATTCGTCAGGACAGGTCGTCGCGATGAACACAGCGGTCGCCACGAGCTCGCAGGGCAATGCGCCAGCACAGAACGTCGGCTTCGCGATCGCGGTCGACGAGATCCGTGCCATCGTGGCCCAGATCCTCCGACATGCCGGCCTGCCTTGACCGGCCGGCCAAGGGTTTGCTGGAGACCTCGCAGTCGCAACGGCCGGTACACTTCGGCCGGTTCTGCCGCCAAGGAGAGACGATGAGCTTGATCAACCCGGAAGATCACCAGCCGACCGAGCCCCCGCGGGGGCATATACGGATGGTTTATCTTGGTCCTGTCGCGCCCCACTGGGAGGTGGAGTCGGAGTTCGGTGATCGTGCCGTCATCGAGGAATTCCGCCTGCGCGCGCTCGCACGCCTCGTGTTGCTGCCGCCGCACGATCCGCAGTTTCGCAGGAATCGTGAGCGCATCGTCCGTGACGCGGAGCGGGAGAACCTCATTCTGGAGTGGGACTTCGGCGTGCCCGAGGAAGAGGTCGCGCTCGCCTGATCGACAGGGCCTGAGGCCCTTGTCCTGCCCGGCGGCCGGCGGTCGGCGCGCCTGGGGGTGGAGCCTGGCCGGCGCGGGCGCCGGGCGCTAGGCGCCGCTCGCCCCCAGGTCGATGCGGGCGAGCCACAGCCCGGGGGCGTCGACTTCGGCCGGCGTCGGCAGGTGCTCCTCATCGACCCACAACCGCGCCAGGTCGAGCTCACCGGAACGCTCGAGCACGCCTTGCACAAAGGTGGCGCCGCGATCGACGTCTTCTTGATCCAAGCGCAGACCGAACAGGGACTCTGCGACGCGCTCTCCCTCGCCGCGGCCGACTCGGCGCCGGCGCATCGCCTCGCCGATCGGCGCGTGGCCGCCGATGAGGCGGGAGGCGACGACGGAAGTGACGTACTCCGCGTAGCCGGCGATCGCTGCTGTCAGCGCGGCGAGCTGAGCGCGTACCCTTTCGAGCTCGGGAGACGGGCCGTAATCGGCTTCGCCGAGGAGCGACGGGTCACCGATGATCTGGGAAAGACCGGGGATGGCCCCGGGGTCGATGCCCTGCAGCAACCCTTCGAGGTCGCGCGGATCGGGGCGGACTAGCCGGACGTGAGCGACCACGAGCTCCTCGAGCCGCTTTGTAACGTGCGGCCGGACGAGCACGGCGTGAAACGCCATCTCGTGCGCGCAGAGCCATAGCCGCAGGTCGTCAGTCGGGAGGCTCCACTCCTCGGCGACACGGTCCAGGTTGCCGAGGACGACGACGATCTCGTTCGAAGAAGTGCGCGGCAACGGCAAGTCGTACTGTCCGAGAGAACGCCGTGCGAGGTGGCCAACGACGGAGCCGACCTGCATCGCCGCCATGGCAGGAGCCACGGCCGAGGTCCATCGGCCGATCATCCCGGCGAGGTCCACTTCGTCGGGGTCCGGGTCGCCGGCAGGCCTCCCACCCTTCAGGACGTCTGCATCCTCGAGGAAGGGATCTGGCGGCATCGCCTCCTCGTCACCTGTGGGACGACCCGTTGCAGCGGTTGGTCCGCCATCAGCCTCGGAGCTTGCACGCTCTGTGCCCGCGACAGGTCCGAAGCCGAGTGGCCCGGGCGCGTTCGAGCCAGAGCCCGGGCTCGTGGTTCCGGTCGTGGTCGTCAATGCCGTGGCGAGGCGGTCGAGCAGCGGGCGCCATGCCTCCAGGCTCCGTCGGGCCCATTCGACCCGCGTCGTCGGAACAAGCTTGAGGCCCGAGCCGCCAGATCCGAGGAGCATGCCGGTGACATCGGCCACGTGCAGCTCGGCGATCGCGCTCAACTCCTCGAGACGAATTCGAGCGATCGGGTCGGGGTTGGGATCGGGCTCGTCTCCTGCGGCCACGCTTGTGGCCAATTGAAAGGCGAGCTCCCACTGCAGAGGTCCTTCGGTTCGGATGAGCCGCAGGAGGTCGCCCAGCATGTTACGGAGGAAGTCGCCGCCACCCGGTGCGAGAGGGTCGCTCACGTGTCCGATGCTACGGCGAGCGTCGTTGAGGCAGGGTCGGAACCGCTCGGGCCTACGAGCGCGAAGGGCTCAGGCAGCGGCGGTGAGCCGAGCGCGGGCATCCCAGGAGTGACCGCGTCGGACGACATTGAGCACGACCGCCTGGTCAGGTGGCAGCGAGTACGTAGCCGCCGCGATGTCCGACATCGTTCTGACCGGCTTGCCGTTCACCGCCTCGATGAGATCGCCCGGCTCCACACCGGCTTTGGCGGCCGCACCACCCCGGTCGACCGACAGAACCTGGACCGCGGTCTTCCGAGCCGACACCGAAGCGGTCTCACCGGTGATCCCGAGCCAGCCGTGGACGACCCGCCCGCTCGCGATGAGGTCCGTAGAGACCTTGTTGGCCAGCCACCCGGGTGCCGCGACCAAGGTCCTTCCCGCGACGCTGGTGACCATCCCGATCAGGCGTCCAGCGCCGTCGACGACGACGCCACCGGTCACCACCGCCTCGAGCGGATCGAGCGTCTTCAAAGAGTCGAGAAGCGGCGGACTGTTGCTGGCCGCCACCAGCTGGACGTCGAGCTCGCTGACTGTGCCCCAGCAGGTGTGGGGCCCGTTGTGGGCGACCCAGACAAGGGCCACGAACGAGCCGTATCCGATCGCCGTACCCGACACGAAACGTGCCGCCGTGAGGGCATCCGGGTCATGCACGCGCACGACGGCGAGCCCGGTGCCGGAGTCGGCTCCGACCAGCGTTGCGACGAGTTGCTGGCCGTCGATGACAACCGACATGTCGTCGGTGTCAGTGACGAGCGAGGCGGGCACGAGAACGTAGCCCTTCGAGCTCACGACGACTCCGACGCCGCTGGCGTTGCCGTCGAGAACTACGGGCATCGCTGCCGCGACCCGGGACGCCAGCTTGTACAGACCGGGCTCGGCGCCCAGCACGATTGAGGTCGAGGTGGAGATGCCTACGCCAATGGTTGACACAGGTGCCGAGTTCTTCGGTGTGCCAGAGGTCCCGTGGGTTACCGGCGCAGCCGTCGTCCTTGTCGAAGGCGAGGAGAGCAAGTGTGCAAGGTGACCACCGACGAGCACGACGCCGGCCGCGAGCAACGCTCCGACGATGCCAGCCGACCAGGCCCCAGCCCGAGATGGCGTCGCAGCCATCCAGCTGCGACGCGCGGAAAGTGCCTCTGAGGTGACCGGAAGACTGTGCTCACCGAGCTCGGACGGGTGTCGCCAGAGACGATCCTCCGGGGGCAGAAGGGGACCGCACCAACCTTCGTCCTGAACGTCGTCGAATTCGCCTCCAGGTTCGACCACCGTCCTCGAGGATACCGAAGGCGGGTCCGCCCGGGGTGTCGGCCCCCTCTGGGGCGAGCCCTCCTGGCTTCGACAGGTCGCATACCATGACCCACGTGCTCGCGTCGGCGCAAGGTGACAACTGGCTTGAGTTGACCACCGAGCCTCTTGGGGCCGAGCGCGCGCTTGCCTGGGCGCAAAGGCCGTCGTGCGGCGCTGTGGCTTGTTTCGTCGGGACGGTGCGTGACCACGCCGAAGGGCGGACGGGCGTACAAGCCATCGACTACGAGGCCTATACCTCGCAGGTACTGCCCCGGTTCGAGGCGATCGTGTCGTCGGCGCGGGAGCGTTGGCCCGACCTCGCGCGGATCGTCGTGTGGCACAGGGTCGGAAATGTCGAGCTCGGCGACGTGTCGGTCGTCGTGGCCGTTTCGACGCCGCACCGGGCGGAGGCATTCGAGGCCTGCTGGTACGTGATCGACACTTTGAAGGCGACCACTCCCATCTGGAAGCGGGAGACCTGGGAAGGCGGGACCGACTGGAGCCCGGCAGCCCGGCCCGTCGAGCCGGCGCCCAGGGTCGGCCAGCAGTGAGCGCGGACGTCGCGGTCGACTTCGGGACAGCGCGCACGCTCGTGGCAGTCTCCGGCCGCGGCGTCGTCGTCGACGAGCCGACGATCGCCGCTGTCGATCTCGGGCGGAACCGTCTCTTGGCCTTCGGCACCGATGCAGTCGGCTTGCGCGGCCGTTGCGCCGGTGAGGTGGCGATCGTCCGGCCGGTCCGCCACGGCCAGTTGGCCGATCTCGACCTCACCTCGGCGGTGGCCAAGGAGTTGCTGCGCCTCGTACGGACCTGGTCGGTCGGTCAACCGATGGTGCTGTGTTGCGTGTCGGGCGCGGCGACAAGCGTCCAACGGCGCGCGCTCGACCGGGCGTTCAAGGAGGCGGGCGCGGGGAGTGTGCGCTTTGTGGAGCAGCAAGTGGCAGTAGCGCTCGGCTCCGGGCTGCGGATCGAGGAACCGGTCGCCTCGATGGTCGTGGACGTCGGTGCCGGCATGACCGAGATCGGGGTGCTCGCCCTCGGCGGCCTCGTGACCCAGGCGTCGGTTCCCATCGGCGGAGGGGACTTCGACGAAGCCATTCAACGGCTTTGTGCGCGCGACTTCGAGCTCACAATCGACTCGGCGACCGCTGAAGGCATCAAGTACGCCATCGGGAGCGCCTGGGTGGAAGAGGACGACAAGGTCGAGGTCCGAGGCCGCGACGTCTCCAGCGGCATCGTGCGCTCGGTCGTCATCTCCCGGACCGATGTGGCCGACGCGATGGCGCCACGCGTCGACCACATCCTTGGCGCCGTCGTGTCCTGCATCACTTCGGCACCACCCGATCTCGCGAATGACCTGTTGAACCGGGGGCTCTACCTTGCCGGGGGCGGCGCTCTGCTCACCGGCTTCGGCAAGCGACTTGCGTCCGCGACGGGGATCCCGGTCCACCTCGTCGAGGATCCGGAACGTTGCGCCGTCGCCGGGGCCGTCTTGTGCATGGCCACGTTGGGCCATACCGAATCGGTCAGTCGTCGCCGGTGGTGACGCCGAGCAAGTCTTCGGCTGCTTGACGAACCTGCCAGTCCCGGTCGCTCAGGCACTGTCGCAGCGCGGCAGTGGACTGCGGGCTTTCGAACGCGGCGAGCGCGATCACGGCCCGACGCCGTACCTGCGGCCTGTCCTTCAAGCCGACGAGGACCGCGGGGAGGCCTACTGGATCGCCGATGGCCCCGAGGGCGGCCACGGCTGACTCCCGGCAGAGCGCATCGGTGTGCGTCGAAGCGATCCGCACGAGGGCCGGAACAGCCAGCGCATCGCGCACTTCGCCCACGGCGTAGCAGGCCGCCTCGACTATCGCGCTGTCGTGATCCCCCAGCAGGCTTGCGAAGTCCGCACCCGGCAAGGCGGCGCCCAGCTCACAGGCGCGCCTGCGAGCCCGGGGATCGGGGTCCCCGATGCCGGCCGCGGCGTCTTCCGGCGTCGCACGGCCCATTCGCACGAGCGCCCCGAGCGCTGTGGCGCGCACCTCGGGGTCCGGATCGCCGAGGAACGAGCGGGCTGCCGGCTCGTCGCCGGCATGACCGGCCAGAGTAGCATCTCCCCGCCTGCGAGCCGAGTCGATCGATGCCTGGTTGCCGCGTCCGGTCACGTGCGGTGCCCGCGCAGTGCCACGCCATGGCAGGCTAAGGCCTGGTGGATGTTGAACACGATGGATCGAGCGTAGAGGGCGGGTACCCGGGCGACGCGCCCGGCATCGCGGCCGAGGTTTCCGGCGCCGGGGTCGGTGCTGCACGCAGGCGTCGCGGCAGTGGGGACCCGTTTCGCTGGGGGACGCGTCACACCTTGGTCTCGATCCTCGCCGTCATCCTGGCGGCAGCGGTCATCGCGTGGTTCATCCAGGTGCCCTACTACGCACTGACGCCCGGCTCGGCCCCCGGTGTGAGCAGTCTCATCAAGGTCCCATCGGCGCACCGGCACTCGCACCGGGGCTCGGTGCTTCTCGTCTACGTCGAGCTCACCCCCTTGCGTGCGCTCGATTACCCGGTCTTCTGGCTGGACCCGAACGCCACCATCTACCCCAGCGGCTCGATCCTCGGCAGCGAGACCACTGCCCAGTACGCGACCGAGGGCGAGATCGACATGTCGACGGCCCAACAGGCCGCCACGGTGGTCGCTCTCTCCCATCTCGGCTACAAGGTCCCGGTCGTGGCGCGCGGGGCCCTCGTCTACGGCATCCTTCCCGGGTCACCGGCGGCCTCCTTTCTCCACGTGGGTGACGTCATCAGCAAACTGAACGGTTTGAAGGTGCGCACGTACTTGAGCCTCGAGACCAAGCTCGAGGGGCTCGCCCCGGGCGCGGCCATCCACCTGGTGGTGAGCGCCTACCCGGCAGGCAAGCCACGTTCGGTGACCTCCAGGCTGGGCGTCTTTCGCATCCAAGGCCGCGGCGACAACGCGACGCTCGCCTGCTTCCCCGAGGGCAAGGGGACCAGGTTCGAGATCTGGCAGCACGCCACGGTCACCGGTGGGAAGCCTCATCCCATTGCCTGCCTAGGCATCTACCCACAGGGCAGCGGCGGTCCCGCAGTTGACGGAACCGCCTTCAAGATCGGTTCGTTGCCGGTGAAGGTCAACCTGTCCTCCGAGGGGATCGTCGGCCCGTCGGCCGGCCTGGCCTTCACGCTCGGACTCATGCAGGAACTCGACCCGGCCGACCTGACGGGCGGGCAGAAGGTCGCCGCGACCGGGACGATGTCGATGGACGGAACAGTCGGAGACGTCGGCGGGGTCGCCCAGAAGACGATCGCGGTGCGCGCGGCTGGAGCGAGCGTGTTCTTCGTGCCCCCGCAGGAGTACCGGGTCGCAAAGGCCCACGCGGGTCCGCATCTCAAGGTGTACGCCGTGAGCACCATCGGTCAGGCGATTGGCATTCTCGAGTCTCACGGGGGCCGTCTTGTGCGGACCACCGCCGGGCGGTAGCAGCGTCGTAGGCTGTTGCCAATGTCGGAGGATCCACAGGCTGTCTCGATCTCCTCAAGTGCGCCGCTCAGTCCTGACGAGATCGCACGCAAGTCCTTTCCCCCAGCGCGCAGGGGCCTTGACGGCCAAGCCGTGCGAACGTTCCTCGGCAAGGTGGCCGCCGAGCTGCGCGGCGCGCTGGAGCGCGAAGCGATTCTGCGCGGGCGCGTCGCCGAAGCGGAACGACGAGCGGACGACCCGGAGATCGACGAGGCGACACTCACGCGGGCATTTGGCGTCGAAACGGCCAAGATTCTTCAGACCGCGCACGACGCGGCCAGCAACCTCGTCACCAAGGCCGAGCAGCGAGCGGCCGAGCTGATCGCCGAGGCCGAGCAAGTTCTCGCGGAGCAGGTCGCGGCCTCCGATGCGGAGGCGCTCGAGATCCGTGTCGCAGCCGAACAGGAAGCCGGCGAGTACACGAGCCGGGCGAAGGCCGAGGCCGACTCCCTGACCGAGGCGGCACATGCGGACGCGGTCGAGCTTCTCGACGCCACGAAGGAAGAGTGCCGTCGCATGGTGGCAGAGGCGCGCGAGCTGCGAAACCGCACGCTCGCTGATCTCGTGGCACGTCGGCGCGCTTTGCGCATCCAGCTGGAGGAGCTCCGCAGCGGGAAGGACTCGCTGCTGCGAGACGTGGACGCCGTCGCCACATCAGTCGATGGGCTGCGCGAGCGGCTCGCCTCTGCCGAGGACGAGGCGCGTGTCGCGGCGGCACAAGCAGGCAATCGCGTTGCGGAGGAAAGCGCCCAGGGTGACCTCGTCGAGCTCGACGCGGAGCTTGCCGCAGCCGGCAGCGGGGTTGGAGGTGCGGAGTACCGCAGGTTCGAGGAGGCGTCGGGTGGTGTCGCGTCGGCGATCGACGACAACGCCGGAGGCGAGAGCAGGACAGGCGCGACTCCAGCAGGGGAGAGCTACGTCGAAGGTGGGCAGGATCAGGATGGGTCGATTGCGAGCCGCCGAAGTGTCGACGAGCTCTTCGCCCGCATTCGCGCCAGCCGCGCGGCAGAGGAGGCAGCTGCCGGCGTGACGGCACCCTTGGTCGTTGCCGCCGGGTCCGGGCAAGCCGCGGAGCTAGCCGAGGAAGCGCTCACTGTCCCCGAGGCCGCGGGTCTCATGAGTCAGGTCTCCCCCGAGGCCGGCGAAGCCAACCACAGCGCGCGAGCGGTGGCGGGCGATGTCGAGGAGATCGCAGGGACAGTGGATGTCGCCGCTGGACCCGAGATCACGGAGGCAGCCGAGACGGCGCCAGAGGCAGAGACGGCGTCAGAGGCCGAGGCGGCGGCCGGGGCCGCGGCGATCGCCGAGCCGGATGTCGAGTCGTTGGCCCGGCGTGACGGCCTTCTCGCGACCATCACGGCCAAGCTCGGCCGGGCGCTGAAGCGAGCGCTCCAAGACGACCAGAACGACCTCCTGAACGCCTTGCGCCAAGTCTCCCGCAAACCCGTGCTGGAAGTGCTGATCCCGCCGAAGGTCCAGCGCGAGAGATTCGTCGCCGCGGCCAGCGACCAACTGGCCAGAGCCTACGGGGCAGGTGCCGCCTTCCTCGTGGCCGGTGACGCCGTGGAAGGGCCATGCGTGACAGCACCGGCGCCGAGCGAGACGGTTGCCTCCGAGGCCGGGGCTCTGCTCGCCGCCGAGCTGGCGGACGACCTGTGCGCCATGTTGCGCCAGAGGATCGAAGAGGCGCTTTCCGAGCTCGGCGAAAGCTTGGAGGGCTCCACAGACGCGGCCGGGGTTGCGTACCGCGAGTGGAAGGGCACCCGGGTCGAAGGGCTTGCCGGCGACTTCACTACCCGGGCCTTCGCGGTCGGCGAGCTCGCGGTGCTGGACTCGCTCGGCAAGGGCGAGGCGCCGTTGGTGCGTTGGGCCGTCGAGGACGACGATGGCGGCGGCTCGTGCCCCGACTGCGACGACAACTCGCTTGCCGGCCCACAGCCACCAGGCGCCGCGTTCCCGACCGGGCATTCGCACCCACCTGTGCACCCGGGCTGCCGCTGTCTTCTCGTTCCCGTTCGGTCGTAGGCTTCGCCGGTGCGAGTTCCCACAGACCTGCCGTCCCGGTCGCGCCCGGTCCAGCGGTACCAAGTCTGGATCCTGGGGGCAGTGGTCTTCATCATCCTGGCGCTGATCGTGATCCAGGGATTGGCCAACTTCTACACGAACTATCTCTGGTACCGCTCGGTCAGCTTCACGGCAGTCTGGCGTCTCATGATCGAGACCAAGCTTGAACTTGCCGGGACGTTCATGGGTGTGTTCTTCGTCGCGAGCTGGGTCAGTCTGTGGGTGGTCGACCGCATCGCCCCGCGAGCGTTGCTCGTCTCGCCGGAGCTCGAGATCGTCCGCCGATACCAGCAGATCGTCGGCAGGCACACCTTGGCCGTACGTACGGTCGTGTCCTTGATCTTTGCCCTGATCGTCGGGGCGTCGACGAACAGCCAGTGGCAGCACTGGCTGATGTTCCGCAGCGGCAAGTCCTTCGGGGCGACCGATCCGCAGTTCCACAAGGCGGTCGGTTTCTACGTGTTCAAGCTGCCGTTCCTGTCCTTCCTGGTCGACTGGACCCTCGTGGCGCTCCTGGTGGTCCTGATCATCACGAGCATTGGCCACTACCTCAACGGCGGGCTCAGGTTCCAGGGCCCGTCGCCCCGGGTCGACCCGCGCGTCACCGCCCATCTATCGGTGATCCTTGCGGCAATGGCGCTGGTCCGCGCGGCGGGGTACTTCTACGTCGACCGCTACAACCTCGTGCTCGCGAAGGACGGCGTCGCGAACGGTGCCGGCTACACCGACGTGCACGTGCGCCTACCGGCGATCGAGTTGCTCGCGGTCGTGGCGCTGGCGGTGTTCGTGCTGATGGTGTTCAACGTCTACCAGCGCAACTTGGCGCTGCCCGCGATCGGCGTCGGGCTGTGGCTGCTCGTCGGCCTGACCGCCGCCGCGATCGTCCCTGCGCTCGTGCAGAAATTCAAGGTCACGCCTGCCCAGAGCAAGCTCGAGCTTCCCTACATAAGCCGGAACATCCAAGCGACACGCCAGGCAATAGGGCTATCGAGCATCGACGAGCGTGCGTTCGCGGGCACCTCGAACCTGACGGGTGGCGTGGTCGCCGGGGCCGCGTCGACGTTGGACAACCTCCCGCTCTGGGAGCCCTCGATTACGTCTGCGACCTACCAGAAGCTCCAGCAGAACGGCACCGGCTTCACCATTGCGGGTCTTTCCCTCGACCGTTACCGGATCGGTGGCACCCTGATCCCGTTCGTCATCGGCGTACGGCAGGTCAATGCCGCAGACCTGCCGACGCAGTCGTGGGTCAACACTCATCTCCAGTACACCCACGGCTACGGTGCGATCCTCTCACCGGCAAACCAGCAGACCGGAGGGAACCCTGTCTTCGACATCGCGAACGTGCCGCCAATTTCGAGCCCCGGCGCTCCGAAGATCACCCAGTCCTCGGTCTATTTCGGCGTTGGCCAGTCGGGTTACGTGGTCGCGGATACCGCCCAGAGCGAAGTCGACTACTCGGACACGAACGGGAACGTAGTCTCCAGCCACTACGGGGGCGCCGGCGGCGTGCCGATCGGCTCGTTCTGGGTGAAGGCGGCCTTCGCGCTCAGGTTCCACGACCTCAACTTGCTCATCTCGAACCTCGTCACCAAGAGCGCCCGGCTGATGTTCTACCAGGACGTCCGTGTCCGGGTCGCCAAGGTGGCACCCTTCCTCACGGTCGATGACAACCCGTATCCGGTGATCGACAATGGTCAAGTCGACTGGGTCGTCGACGCCTACACGACCACGAGCTACTACCCGTATGCCCAACAGGACCAGACCTCCGAGCTTCCGGGCGGGACCGGCCTCTCGGGCCGTTTCAACTACATTCGCAACTCGGTGAAGGTGGTTGTCAACGCCTATACGGGCGACATGACCTTCTACGCCGTGACCAGCAGCGAACCGATCCTGAACACCTGGGAGTCGATCTTCCCGAACATGTTCAAGCCGCTCAGCGACATGGACCCCGTGCTCAGGGCGCACCTGCGCTACCCGCAGGCGCTCTTGATGGTGCAGGCCACCATGTACGGCCGCTACCACTTGACCAGTCCCTCGTCCTGGTACATCGCTAACAACGCCTGGGAGCTCGCACCGACGTCCGGCACCGGGTCACCGGAACATTCGTTGCCCGTCGATTCGAATGGGAACACGCTGCGTTTCGTGCCCGAGTACGAGATCCTGCAGCTCCCCGGCGCCATTGAGCCGGGGTTCACCGCCATCGAGCCGCTCGACCCGTTGTCACAGGGTGACCGGATCCAGACGTTGGCCGCGCTGATGACGGCCTCTTGTGATTACCAGACCTATGGGCAGCTCACCGCGTATGTGACTCCGACGAGGAACGCGACGGCAGGCCCTGCTGTCGTCAACTCGAAGATCCAGTCGAACACGACGGTCTCCCAGTACGTGACGCTCGTGGGTCGGGCCGGTTCGACGGTCTCGCTTGGCACCACGCTCATCATCCCGATCGACGACTCGGTGGTTTACGTGCGGCCGTTATATGTGAGCTCGTCGCAGAACCCGTACCCCCAGCTGACCCGTTACATCGTCGTCTACGGCAACCAGGTCTCCATGGAGGACACCCTCGGTGCCGCTCTGGCGGACGTCTTCGGCGCAGCGACGAGCAACATCGGGGGTGGTACCGGCCAGATCCCGGCCACGGTCCGGGCCCTCATCAAGAGTGCACAGAGCTACTACAACCAGGGCCTCGTGGCCCTGGAGCACGAGGACTTGACGACCTATTCGACGGACATGACGATCGTCGGCAATCTCGTTGCCCAGGCGGAGTCCGAGTTGAAGCAGATCAAGAAGCCGGCGGCCGCGAAGGCCGTCAAGGCCGCGAGCTCCTCCGCCTAGCGCTCGGAGGACAGGCCCGACGAGCCAGCAAAGGCGACAGGGCTGACAGGGCTGATAAAGTCTCGTGTTACCGCCGCGGGGTGGAGCAGTCAGGTAGCTCGTCGGGCTCATAACCCGAAGGTCGAAGGTTCAAATCCTTCCCCCGCCACCA
>PLIM01000111.1 GCA_003139355.1 Acidimicrobiaceae bacterium
GTTCGGACCCGCGCACCTAGGTCTGCGCTGAGCTCCTAAGGGCTGAGCAGTGCTCGGGGAACGCTCACGGGCCGGGGCGTGCTCGATGCACGTACGACGAGTTCGGGTTCGAATCGGATGGCCCGATGCTCATGCGGCGCGCCGGTCACCTCCTCGAGAAGCAACTCGGCGGCGGCGACGCCGAGCTCGTACTTTGGCTGGCGCACAGAGCTGAGCGAGGGCGACAGCATGGAGGCGAACACCACGTCGTCGTAGCCGACGACGGCCATCTCTTCGGGGACGGCGACTCCAGCCGCGGCGAGCCCCCGAAGCACCCCAAAGGCGAGAAGGTCGTTGGCGCACATCACCGCGCTCGGGCGGGGCTCGGCAGCGAGGAGCGCTGCTACCGCAGCCTCGCCCTGGTCGATGGTGAGAGCACCCACGACGATCTCTTGGAGCGAGGCGCTGCGGCAGCGGCGAGCCCGTTGGACCGACCGGCGAGCACCTTCCTTCCGGTCGATGCACTGCCGAATCGCCGCCGGACCGTTGACCAGTGCGATCGCCTGGTGCCCCAGATCGAAGAGATGGTCTGCGGCAAGTTCGGCGCCTCGGATGTCGTCTACCGCCGCGGAGCACAGCCCGTGGCTGCTGCCGTCCCGGTCCAGCAGCACCGTCGGGATGCCGCGAGCCACCAGTGCCACGGCGCTCTCCAGGTCGCTGTCGACCGGGCAAACGAGAAGGCCGTCGACACGATGCTCCTCGAGCACGCGGAAGTAGCGGTGCTCGCGGTTGGCAGACTCGTCGGTAGAGCAGAGCATCAAGACGTAGTCCTGATCACGCAGCACGTGCTCGGCGCCGCGGACTATTTCGGTGAAGAACGGGTTCGCAATGTCGAGGAGGACCACCCCGATCGTGCGGCTCTTGCCCACTCTCAGCTGGTGTGCTGCGGTGTTGCGCACGAACCGTGTCGAGTCGATCGCATCGAGAACCCGCCTGCGAGTGGTCGCAGACACGACCGAAGGGTTGTTGAGCACGTTCGACACCGTGCCGATGGACACTTGCGCAAGCCTGGCGACCTCGCGGATGGTGACCCGACGCTTGGCAGAGGCGCGATCGGTGCCAGAGGCGCTCGAGCGACGCCTCTCCGCTGGTCCCACCCGGTTCACCGGGGTCCGTCGTCAGGGCTCGTCGGGAGGTAGCCGTTGGTCATCGCTCGGTGCCTTGACAGCGACTGGCCACGTCGTTAACGTTCGCTCCCGTAAAACTTTCAGCAAGGTGAATTCGGTCACATTCACTTGGGGATGTATTGGCGGTTGTCCCAAGGGGACCGCGGCATTTGTTTGTCGCGTTCCCGCTTTGAAACGATTCATTCCTTCTCTGGAGAAAACTGAGACCTAGGGATGTCGCTGAACCGGCAGGGCGGACAGGCTTGGGAGACGGCGACGACATGGCGGTTGACACCGTACACGACGGTGTTCGCCGCAGGACGGGGACAAGAGAAGCAGCAGGGACAAGGCAGGCAACTGTGCGGCGGATGGCACCCAGACGGTCTGGACGACCGAGCTGCCGGGCCCGAAGGTGAACTGTGGGCAAGAGCGTCGAGATGACGGCTGGCGACACGCCTCCGGGCGACCCCACAGCTAGCTTGCGCCGGGCCGTTCACCAACGAGAGGGCGAGCCATTTGCCGATGGTGCCCAGCCTGCGGTGGTCGACCCAACGAACTCACCTGGAGAGGATCAGCCGGCTCTGGTCCTCGAGCATGCGACCAAGTCCTTCGGCGCGGTGCGCGCGCTGGTCGACGGTGACATCACGCTGCACTGGGGCGAGACCCACGGCCTCGTCGGCGAGAACGGGGCCGGCAAGTCGACACTGGTCAAGGTCCTGGCCGGCGTCCACCAGCCCGAGAGCGGGCGGCTTGTTGTCAACGGCCGGGAGGTGACGCTGGACGGCCCCGCCGCTTCTCGGGCGGTTGGGATCGCCGTCATCCACCAGGAAGCATCGGTGTTCCCAGATCTCAGCGTCGCCGAGAACGTCTTCATCGGGCGCGAACCGCTGCGCCGGGGGCGCCGCATCGACTTCAAGACGATGAACGAGCAGATCGCCGTCATTGTCGAACGTCTCGGCGTCCGTCTCGACCCGCGTCGGATCGCGCGCGGGCTCTCGGTCGCCGACCAACAGATAATGGAGATCACCAAAGCGGTCTCGCTGAACGCGTCCATCATCGTGATGGACGAGCCGACCGCATCACTTTCCGCCCACGAGGTCAACCGACTCTTCGAGATGATCGAGACGCTCCGGCGCGAAGGCAAAGCGGTGCTCTTCATCTCCCATCGCCTCCAGGAAGTCTTCGACCTCTGCCAGCGGGTGACGGTGATGCGCGACGGTCGCCATGTCTTCACCCGGCCGCTCGCCGGGCTGGTCGCAGACGACCTTGTCCAGGCGATGGTGGGGCGCGAGGTAGTCGACCGGGCTGGCGCGGGTGGGCAGCGAATCGGCGATGTGGTCCTCGCCGTCGAGCACCTGAGCCGAGAGGGCGTCTTCACCGACGTGTCCTTCACTGTGCACGCTGGTGAGATCGTAGTGCTCGCCGGCCTGGTCGGGGCCGGCCGGAGCGAAGTGGCACGGGCCATCTTCGGGATCGACCACCGCGATGCCGGACGCGTGTCGGTCAACGGACGACCGCTGCGGTCGGGGTCGCCGACCGATGCGATCGCGGCCGGCATCGGCTTTGTTCCCGAGGACCGACGCCAGCAGGGGCTGGTCATGGCGATGGCGATCGACCGCAACATCGCCCTTGCCTCCTACGACCACTTGAAACGTTCAGGGCTCATCTGGGGCGCCCTCGAGCGCCGCTTTGCCACCGACTGGGCAGGCCGGCTCCTCCTCAAGTACGGACGGCTAAGCGGCAACGCCTCCACCCTGTCCGGGGGGAACCAGCAGAAGCTCGTTCTCGCGAAATGGCTCGGGCGGCACCCGTCGCTGCTCATCGTCGACGAACCGACCCGGGGTATCGACGTGGCGACCAAGGCGGAGGTGCACCGCCTCCTAGAGGCGCTCGCGGCCGAGGAAGCGGTCGCGGTGCTGATGATCTCGTCGGAGCTCCCGGAGGTCCTGCGGATGGGTGACCGGACCCTTGTCATGAGGGAGGGACGGCTCGTCGCCGAGTTCTCCCACAGTGAGGTCTCCGAGGAACACATCGTGGCGGCGGCCACAGGGCAGACTGCGGCCGCCGGCGACCTGGTCACGACCGACGCGATGGGACATGACACACCATGAGTCCACAGCTGCCTGACGGTGCCACCCGCAGCTGGTGGTCGAGATGACGAACCTGGACGGAGCCTTGGCGCAGCCAACCGAAAGCCCGCAACGGCTGGTCGACCTGGTCTTCCGGCTCCGGGAGTACGGGATCATCGCCGTCCTGGTCGTCTTCATTGCCGTGACCACAGGCCTTCAGCCCCGGTTCCTGGGACAGCAGAACATCAAGTTCATCCTGCTGAATGCCACGATCTTCGCCCTGCTGGCGCTCGGCGAGACGATGGTGGTGGTGAGCCGGCAGATGGACCTCTCTGTCGGCTCGGTGCTGGGCCTCTCTGCTTACGTTTCTTCCAACCTCTTCGGGCAGGTGCACGGGATCCCCATCCCAGTGGTCTTTCTCGCCGGCATCGGGATCGGTGTGGCATGCGGCGTGGTCAACGGCGCCATCATCGCCCTCGCCCGGGTACCGGGCCTGGTCGTCACGCTGGCCACCCTCTACATCATTCGAGGTATCGACATCTCGATCGTCGGTGGCGGAGAGGTGGTCGCCAGCTCGTTGCCGGCCCACTTCTTGGCGATCGGCTCCGACTCGGTCGTCGGCATTCCGTACGTCACCATGTGCGTGGCGGTGGTCATAGCGGCCGGCGCTTACTTCCTCCGCTCGTTCCGGTCGGGACGCGAGCTCTACGCCATCGGGTCGAATCCGGACGCAGCCCGCCTGGTCGGAATTCCGATCGGGCGGCGCGTCTTCAGCGCCTACGTGGCCAGCGGCGCCATCGCCGGCCTCGCTGGGGTCCTTTGGGCGACCTACTACGGGACGGTCGATTCCACCGCGGGCACCGGGTACGAGCTGACGGTTGTCACAGCGGTCGTGGTGGGCGGTGTCGCGATCTTCGGCGGTAGCGGGAGCGTGATCGGCGCCGCATTCGGCGCTCTGCTCCTTTCCACCATTGCCACTGCCCTCTACGCTCTCAACGTGTCGCCGTTCTGGGATCCGGCCCTTGACGGTCTTCTCCTCGTTCTGGCCATCACGCTGGACCGGACGCTCGCCGTCCGGCTTGCCAACGCGATGAGAAAACGGACGTTCCGCCATGAACCCTGAGCCCACGGCCGACACCGGCGTCCTGGCAGAACAAGCGCCTTCCTCTGGTGCGGAGCCACCGGCGCCATCACCCACGTCCGGCGTCGGCGAACCCCAGCCCGGCGGCACCGTGCTCGCCTACCTCTCGCGCTTTCGGGTCCTGGCGCGCTGGGAGGTCGCCCTGCTTGCGACGGTCGTGGCCGTCTTCGTTGTCGGGCGCGTGGTGTCGCCTGAGTTCCTCACCAGCTACAACTTCTTCGACATGGGCATCTCCAATGGTGAGCTGGCGATCATGGCCCTGCCCATGACGCTGATCGTCGCCACCGGCGAGATCGACCTTTCGGTCTCGTCGACCCTCGGCCTGGCGAGCAGCCTGCTCGGACTCCTCTGGATGCACGGCTGGCCGATGCCCGCGATCATCGTCGTGGTCCTGGCCTGCGGCGCCGTCCTGGGAGCCTTCAACGGCGTGCTCGTCACGCGCGTCGGCCTGCCGTCGATCGCCGTGACCATCGGCACGATGCTCCTCTACGCGGGCATCGGCGAAATTCTCCTCGGCTCGAACATAGTCTCGAACTTCCCTGCCACATACACCAACATCGGGGTATACGGCGTGCCCGGCATCGGCCTGTCCTACTCGACGGTGATCTTCTTCGGGCTAGCGATCATCTTCGGCGCCGTCCTTCACTTCACCCCCTTCGGTCGTTCGATCTTTGCCATGGGGGCCAATCAAGAGGCGGCAATCTTTTCAGGGGTCCGGGTCAAGCGCACTAAGACCATCCTCTACATCGTCTCAGGGATCGTCTGCTCGGGAGCCGGGATCCTCTACACCTTCAAGCTTTCCACCGCCGAGTACGACAACGGGACGGGACTGGTCCTCTCCGTGGTGGCCATCGTCCTGTTGGGAGGCGTGTCGATCTTCGGCGGCAAGGGCTCCATGGTCGGCGTCGTGTTTGCCGTGCTCATCTACGCTGGCCTATTGGATGCGCTGCTGCTGACCGGCTTCCCCCAACAGGCGAGCGGCATCGTCATAGGCGGGCTGTTGCTGCTCAGCGTGCTGGTGCCCAGCGTGCCCGAGTTCCGATCACGGCTACGCGCCGGACGTCACCGCCTGCAGAGACAGGCGCCCGAGGCGGCCATTGTCCACAGTGGATCTGTTGCCCAGCCGCGGCTGACAGGCGACAGCAGTAGCAAAGCCGGTCAAGGAGGGCAGCCTATTTGAGACGATCTGGGGCGACATGCCCCCTTTGGGTGTAGACATATGTGCGTGCGACGAGTTTCAAGTCGTCGGAAAAATGAAGTTGCAAATCATGGGTCGTGCCGTGGAAAGATTGCGCCTGAGACTTAGCAGGATGAGAGGCAGAGCTATTCAGACCTATTCCGCGGCGGTCACTGAAAACGGCCGCTGGTCGGACCTTGCGGCTTAGCCCGCTGAATGGCCTATTGCGGACGACTCAATCCAGCTGTAGAGTATAATGTTATTGCGTGTTGTTTATGCAACTGTAACCCAACCGATTGTTGTTCGGTCGGAACTGAAATGGAGGATTCAGGTTATGAACAACCCCATTAAGAGCGGCCATCTACGGACTTCGCTGCTGTGTGCGGTAACGGTCGGCCTAGCGGTAGCCAGCATGGTTGCCGTGTCCGGCGTGGCGACGGCAGCCTCGAGGTCGTCTCGGCCACTGGAGAAGGGCCTGAAGGCATTTGTGATCCCGAAGAACCTCGGCAACCCGTACTTCAACACCTCCGACAGCGTCAAGAGCGGCGGAGCCCTCTTCGCCTTGAAGGCGTTGAGCGAGCACGGCACCGAGACCAGCGGGACCTCTGCGACACCCAGCTCCCAGATCCCCGCCATCCAAGGGGCGATCACCAAGGGTGCCAACATCCTGATCGTCTCGGCCACCGACCCGGCCGCGCTCTGCCCAACGCTCAAGGGAGCGATGGCCAGGGGAGTCACGGTCGTCACGTACGACTCTGACGCGCCCATGTGCCGGGACCTGTGGATCGAGCAGGCAACCTCGCAGGGCATCGGCGACATCGAGGTCGACATCATCGCCGCGGAGATGCACGATACTGGTCAGCTCGCCATCGTCTCGGCAGCCCCCACGGCGACCAACCAGAACGCCTGGATCGGTTACATGAAGACCGAGCTCAAGAAGTTCCCGCACATCAAGCTCGTCAAGACCGTCTACGGCATGGACGACACGGCCACGTCGACGCAAGTCACCGAGGGCCTGCTCACGTCGTACCCGAAGCTCGCGGGAATCATCTCGCCGACCACCGTCGGGATAGCCGCAGCGGCAGCGGTGCTGGACAGCTCCAAGTACCGGGGCAAGGTTCATCTCACTGGCCTGGGTACACCCAACCAGATGAGGAAGTACGTCCTGGACGGGACCTGCCCGCAGTTCGCCCTCTGGAACCCGGCCTTCCTCGGCTACCTTGCCGCGTACGCCGCAGTGAACTTCGCCTCCGGTGTCATCACCAACGCCGTAGGGCAGAGCTTCAGTGCCGGCAAGCTGGGCAACTACAAGGTTGGACCTGACCAGACGATCCTTCTCGGGAAGCCGTTCGTCTTCAACAAGAAGAACATCGCTCAGTTCCACTTCTAGAAGAGTCCCCGAAGGGCGCCGGCTTCGGCCGGCGCCCTTCGCCTCTCTGGAGCTCTCTTTCGTGCAACGGATTTGCTTCCACCTACAGGTGAACCCGGACCGCCTCGCTGAGTACCGGGAACGGCACCGCTCGGTGTGGCCGGAGATGCGCGACGCGCTTCAGGCCGCCGGCTGGCACAACTACTCCCTCTTCCTCGATACAACCGGGCTTCTCACCGGCTACTTCGAATGCGAGGATCTGGGCGAGGCTCAGCGGGCGATGGAGGCGGCTCCGGTGAACGCACGCTGGCAGGCCGAGATGGCCGAGTACTTCGCGGGGCTCGACGGCGGGCCCCCCGACCGCGGCATCGCGCCCGTCCCGGAGATCTTTCATCTTGACTGACAGTTGCCCGGCGCCGGACACTGCCGCCCGCCATCCGATGAGGAGATGAGGAGATGAGGAGATGACCAACCTATCTGCAGTTCGAGAAGTACTGCGCCGGCAGCGGATCGAGACCCCTTCTTGGGCCTACGGCAACTCCGGCACGCGGTTCAAGGTGTTCGCCCAGCCCGGCGTGGCACGCACTCCCTATGAGAAGATCGACGATGCGGCCCAGGTCCATCGCTTCACGGGCATCGCCCCGTCGGTGGCCATCCACATCCCCTGGGACCGGGTTGACGACTACGGAGACTTGACTGCCCATGCCCGAAGCGTCGGGCTCGAGATCGGTGCCATCAACCCCAACGTGTTCCAGGAGACCGAGTACAAGCTCGGCAGCGTCTGCAGCCCGGACCCGGTGGTTCGCCGGCTCGCGCTCGGGCACGTGCTGGAGTGCATCGAGGTGGCGCAGGCGACGGGCTCGACGATCCTCAGCCTGTGGTTTGCCGACGGCACCAACTACCCGGGCCAGGACAGCATCGCCAGACGCCAGGACTGCCTGGCCGAGGCCCTCGCCGCCGTGTACGCGGCCCTGCCAGCGGGGATGCGGATGCTGCTCGAGTACAAGTTCTTCGAGCCGGCTTTCTACTCCACCGATGTGCCCGACTGGGGCACGTCCTTCGCCCACTGCATCCGGCTCGGCGAGCGGGCGCAGGTGCTGGTCGACACCGGCCATCACGCTCCGGGCACCAATATCGAGTTCATCGTGGCAGTGCTGCTCCGCGCCGGGAAGCTGGGAGGCTTCCACTTCAACAGTCGGTTCTACGCCGACGACGACCTCATGGTGGGTGCTGCGGATCCGTTCCAGCTCTTCCGGATCATGAACGAGATCGTCGCTGCGCAGGCTCTGGATCCGGACGCCGGCGTGGCCTTCATGCTCGACCAGTGTCACAACCTCGAGCCGAAGATTCCGGCCGAGATCCGCTCCGTGATGAACGTGCAGGAGGCGACCGCGAAAGCGTTGCTCGTCGATCGGGACACGCTTCGGGAACGTCAGGAGTCCGGCGACGTGCTGGGCGCGCACGCCGTTCTGATGGACGCGTACAACACCGATGTGCGCCCCCTGCTGGCCGAGCTGCGCCAGGCGATGGATCTGGACCCTGACCCGCTCGCCGCCTACGAGCGGTCCGGCTACGCGGAACGAATCACTGAGCTCAGGACCGGGGGTACCCAGGCGGGGTGGAGCGCCTGAAATAGGAGGATGGTGACCAGTCCTGACGTCCGGGCATTGCGCGACCGCTTCCTGCGCCAGAGCGGGAGCGAACCCCGCAACAGCAGTTGTGCGGGCGGCGAGGTCTCCTGCAAGACGAGGCCCTTGCCTGTTTTGCGAGCGGGCGCGGGCCGAGCTCGACCGGCAACGTGCCCGACGCTGATGGCGGCGTGACCGCCGCCTGCACGCGCCAGATGTCACCGACAACCCACCACGTCGCTGTCGATCTCGGTGCTTCAAGCGGCCGAGCTGTCCTCGGCGTGGTACGAGACCAGGAACTTCATCTGGAGGAGATGGCGCGGTTCAAGAATGAGCCCGTAACCACCGGCGGGATGCTGCACTGGGACGCTCTCGCGCTCCACCGCGCCATCCTCGACGGTCTGCGAAGAGCTGGGAAGCACGTCGACAGGCTCGACTCGGTCGGCATCGACACCTGGGGCGTCGACTTCGGGCTACTCGATCGCGACGGGCGGCTCCTCGGCAACCCCGTCCACTACCGGGACCGGCGCACGGACGGCATCACCGACCTCGTCCTGAGCCGGATCCCCGCGGCCGAGCTCTACCGGCGCACCGGCATCCAGGTGCTGCCGTTCAACACCTTGAATCAGCTCGTCGCAGCCGCAGGCACGGCCCAGCTCGAGGCGGCCGCCACTTTGCTCCTGATGCCCGACCTGTTCGGGTACTGGCTCACCGGTCGGGTCGGTGCCGAGGTGACGCACGCCTCGACGACCCAGCTCCTGTCGGTCGTGAGTGGAGACTGGGACGCCGATCTGATGGGCAAGCTCGGCATCCGCCGTGACCTTTTCCCCGCCCTCCGCCACCCCGGTGACCCGGCCGGCGAGCTCCTCCCCGAGGTGTTGCGCGAGACCGGGCTTGACGGTCCGGTCTGCCTCACGACCGTGGGCTCGCACGACACGGCGTCCGCAGTCGTCGCCGTCCCCGCGACCTCCCCGCGCTTCGCCTTCATCGCCTCGGGAACGTGGTCACTGGTCGGCCTCGAGCTCGATCGGCCCGTGCTCACCGACGCGAGCCGCCACGCCAACTTCACCAACGAGCGCGGGGTCGACGGCACGATCCGCTACCTGCGCAACGTCATGGGCCTCTGGCTCCTGCAGGAGTGCATCAGGGCCTTCGAGCGCGCCGGCGAGCCGGCCGACCTCGAGGGCCTGATCGCCGAGGCGGCCCGGCTGCCCGGGTTGCGGTCGCTCATCGACGTCGACGATCCCGCGTTCCTGCCGCCCGGTGACATGCCCCGCCGGATAGCCAGCGCCTGCGCTCAGCGTGGCGAGCCACTGCCCGAGACTCCCGCCGCGCTCGTCCGCTGCATTCTCGACAGCCTGGCCCTCGCCCACCGGCGCACGATCGACGACGCCCGTGCCCTGACCGGACAGGACATCGATGTGGTGCACCTCGTCGGCGGCGGCTCCCACAACCATCTGTTCTGCCAGCTCACCGCCGATGCCCTTGGTCTGCCGGTCGTCGCCGGCCCGGCGGAGGCGACCACCATGGGGAACCTGTTGGTGCAAGCTCGGGCCCACGGCGCTCTTTCGGGCGGGCTCACCGAGATGCGAGCGGTAGTCCGTGCCCATACCGACTGCGCCGTCTACCAGCCTTCGGGCCGGGAAGACAGCTGGCGCCGCGCGGAGGCCCGGGTTGCCTCGCGAGCGGCGGCCGAGTAGAGGAAATGCGATCGCGCTGTTGGCGACCGGGCCTATGGCAAGCTGTCTTGATGGTGCGTGCGCGTTCGAGGCAATCCCTTGTCGCCACGGGTTCTCGCGTCAACTACGTCCAAGATTCCAGTTGATCAGGGCACGCGGAGAGTTGGGACCCGCCATGTCGCAGAGCCTTGTGCCCGCTGCGCAGCCACCTCAGGCCACGACCGGCCCGGCAGTCGGCACAGACTTCCCCGATCCTCTCGTGCCGCTGCGCGGACTCCCCGAGCTCCCGTTCGGGAGACTCCTCGATAACCCCGCGCCCCCGGCTGGGGTGGCCCATGACGTGCCTGGGCAGGAAAGGCCAGGGCGGGGCGATCCCGTGCGGAGCACGCACCCGAAGGCCAACGCTCACGTTCACCTGCCGCCCAACTTCTCGGCGTTCGAGACCGTCGAGCAGGCAGTCGACCTGGCTGCCGGCGCAGGGCTGGAAGTCCTGGGCGTGAACAACTACTACGACTTCGGCGTCTACGCACGGTTCGCACACTCGGCGCGCGCGCAGGGCATCTTTCCTCTCTTCGGGGTGGAGATCATCAGCCTTGTAGGAGAGCTGCAGGCCGCCGGGGTGAAGGTCAACGATCCCGACAACCCGGGACGCATGTACCTGTGCGGCAAGGGGATCACCCGATTCGTTCCCATGCCAGCCGAGGCGCAGCGCCTGTTGCAGCCAATCCGCGACGCCGACAGCGCCCGCATGACCGCGATGATCCAGCGGGTGGCCGCGCTGATGGAGAGCAGCGGAGTTAGCACGTCTGTCACCGCAGCGTCGGTCCAGGCGACGCTGGCGCGCCGGTACGCGGTTGTGCCCAGCTCGGTGTACCTGCAGGAACGTCACATCGCCCAGGCGTTCCAGGAGGCGCTGTTCGCCCACGTCGAGGCGGGAGAGCGATCCAGCACGTTGAGGCGATTGCTGGGCGTGGAGTGCACGGCACCCGACGACCCGGTGACGGTGCAGAACCAGATCCGTTCGCAGCTGATGAAGGCCGGCAAGCCGGCCTATGTCGAGGATTCCTGCCTCGAAGCCGACACCGCGTATGCGCTCGTGCTCGCACTGGGCGGCGTGCCGTGCTACCCCGTCCTGGCTGACGGAGCCTCACCCGTGTGCCCGTTCGAGGCCTCGGTCGACGAGCTGGTGAGCTCGCTGGTCGCGCGAAGGATCTGGTGCGCCGAGGTCATCCCCAGCCGTAACGCGACCACCACCGTGGACCGCTACGCGACGGAGTTGCGTCGCGCCGGGATCATCGTGCTGGGCGGTACCGAGCACAACACGCTCGAGCTGGCGTCGATGACGCCGGAGTGCAAGGGCCGCGTGCCGGTTTCCGAGCGCGTAGCGGAGCTGTTCTGGGAGGGAGCGTGCGTCGTGGCGGCGCACCAGTACCTGTCGGCGCGCGAGCAGACGGGCTACGTCGACGCACAGGGTTACCTGAACTCGGGCTTCGTGACGCAGGATCAGCGAATCGCTGCCCTGGCACGTCTGGGCTCGATGGTCATCGAGGCGTTCCGCAGACCGGACGGAGACAGGAGTGCAGTAATGGAACCAACGAGCACCACGACATCGGCGAGGACGAGGCAGTCGTGACGACCTCTGCACGGCCATGGCCGTCGTTCGACGCAACGGCGAGCCCGCTCGAGCATCTCCTCGACCTGTCTCACTATTACGGCTCCAACCCGGAATTTGTACTGGCCGGCGGGGGCAACACATCGGCGAAGCTGGGTGACCGCCTGTTCGTCAAGGCCAGTGGCTACGCGCTCGCGACGATCGGCCCGGAGGGCATCGTCGAGCTGGATCGAGCGGCGCTGCAGACGCTGCTGGAGAGCACGCTCAGCACCGACCCCAAGCAGCGAGAGGAGCAGTTCAAAGCGGCGGTGCTCGCGGCCCGAGTCGACCCACAAGAGGGCCGGCGTCCCTCGGTCGAGGCGGTGCTGCACCACCTGATCCACGGCCGCTACGTCGTGCACACGCACCCGACGCTGGTCAACACCTTCAGCTGCTCGCGCGACGGCAGTGCGATCGTCGAGCGTGAGCTGGGTGACCAGGTGCTGTGGATCGACCCCGTCGACCCCGGGTTCCTGCTTGCCAAGACGCTGGAGCGGGCCCTTGGCGATTACCAGGCCAGAACGGGCCGGGAGGGCCCGAGGGCGATAGTCATGGCCAACCATGGCCTGGTTGTCAGCGGCGAAACTCCTGACGAGATCCGGGCTCACACCGACTGGTTGTTCCAGGAGCTGGGGCGCGTGCTGGAGCCGACCAGGTCCGCGGAGCCTTTCGGTGCGGTCGCCACCGTAGGTGCGAGTCGAGCAAGAGAGCTGGTCAACACGATCGCTCCGGCGCTACGCGCGCTGCTGAGCTCGGGCGAGGCCCTGAAGGTTGTCACGCTGGACGACTCACCTTCGACGATGCGCCTGGCCGGCGGAAGCGAGGGAGAAGCGCTGACGGGTCTAGGCCCTCTCTGCCCGGACCAGATCGTCTACTGCAAGTCCTTCCCGTTGTGGTTCGAGGACGCGGCCAGCCATGACCCGGTGGAGCGCCTGACGCACGCCGTCGGCGAGTATCGGTGTCAGCACGAGGTGCTGCCCAACGTGGTGCTGGTCAAGGGACTCGGACTTTTCGCCGCTGGCGACACATGGTCGGCGGCCGACACAGTGCGCCAGGTCTACAAAGACGCGATCGGCGTCATGGCGGGCGCCGCAGGCCTGGGCGGGGTCGAGTGCCTTGGCGACGGACTGCGACGGTTCATCGAGGACTGGGAGGTCGAGTCCTATCGACGGGAGGTGGCGTCCTCCGGCAACCGTGCCGGGCGCGTCGCGGGCAAGGTGGCACTTGTGACTGGTGCGGCACAGGGGTTCGGTCTGCAAATAGCGCAGGACCTTGTTGCCGAGGGTGCCCACGTCGCGATGGCCGACGTCAACGACGTGGGCGCGCAGGCGGCGGCCGAGGCCCTGTCCCAGGAGTGGGGCGAGGGGCGCGCGATCGGCCTGCGTGTTGACGTCGCCGACGAGGTGTCGGTCGACGAGCTGATCCACCAGGTCGTGCGTGCCTACGGCGGCTTGGACCTGCTCGTCTCCAACGCCGGCGTGCTCAGGGCCGCCAGTGTCAAGACTCAGACCGAGCGCGACTTCGACCTGTCCACCGCGGTGAACTACAAGGGCTACTTCCTGTGCGTGCAGAAGGCGGTGCCGGTGATGGCGATCCCGCGCCGCGTGCGTCCGGGCCACTGGAGCGACATCATCCAGATCAACTCGAAATCCGGCCTGACCGGATCAGAGAAGAACTTCGCTTATGCGGGCAGCAAGTTCGGCGGAGTCGGCCTGACCCAATCCTTCGCTCTCGAGCTGGTCGCGGACGGCATCAAGGTGAACTCAGTTTGCCCGGGCAACTTGTTGGACGGACCCTTGTGGTCGGACCCGCAGACCGGGCTGTTCGTTCAGTACCTCAACGCCGGGAAGGTTCCCGGCGCTCAGACACTGGACGACGTGAAGAAGTTCTACACGAGCAAGGTGCCGATGCAGCGCGGGTGCACGACGGCCGACGTCATGAAGGCCATCTACTATCTGGTCGAACAGGAGTACGAGACCGGCCAGGCGCTCCCGGTGACCGGTGGCCAGGTGATGCTGCACTAGCTTCAATTGTCGGGCGGTTGCAGCGGTCGTCTACGATCACGTGCGGGTACGAAGGCCTCCGCCGAAAAGCGACCCTTTCAGTCACACACGACCACGCCAGACAGACACGATGACACCAGACCAACACGACGACGCTCTCCCGGCCACCCAGAACGCCGTTCAGTTGGTCGGACCTGGACATCTCGTGCTCAACCGCAGCAAGGAAGTGCCGCAACCCGGTGCCCGCCAGATCGTGGTCAAGGTCGAAGCCGTAGGGCTGTGCTTCTCCGACCTCAAGCTGCTGAACCAGTTCTCGGCCCACCCCCGCAAGGGGAAGATCGTGTCGGGCATCGCCCCTGAGGTGCTTCAGCAGATCCCGAGTTACGTGCCCGGCGAGCTGCCGACCGTGCCGGGACACGAGGTGTCGTGCCGGATCGTGGCGGTGGGCAGCGACGCCACCCGGCACAGGGTGGGCGAACGCTGCCTCGTGCAGACCGACTACCGCACACTGCCCACCAAAGGCTCCAACGCCGCCTTCGGGTACAATTTCGAGGGCGGCCTCCAGGAGTATGTGCTTGTGGACGAGCGCGTTGTCGTGGACACCGCCACCAGTGTTCGGTCGCTCATCGCCGTGTCCGAGGAGCCCAGCGCGTCGGCCGTGGCGTTGGTCGAGCCGTGGGCATGTGTTGAAAGCTCCTACTCCACGACAAACCGGCGCACGTTGGCCCCGGGTGGACGGCTGCTGGTGGTCGTCGATGACGGCCACGCCGCGATGGGCTTGGCCGAGGCGGCTCAGCCCAGTAAGGCACCGGCCTTCGTGACCATCGTCGCGGCGGCAGAGGTCGACTGTGCCTGGGCCGGCCCGGACGTGGCTGTGACACGCGCGAGCGACGTGGGTGACCTGCCGGACGCGGCCTTCGACGACATTGTCTACTTTGGGGCGTCCAAGCCGACGATCGATCTGCTCAACGACAAGCTCGCCGTGGGTGCCATCATCAACGTCGTCTTGGCGGGCGCCACGATAGGGGCACCGGTGTCGGTGGGGGTCGGCCGGGTTCACTACGAGGCGACGCGCTGGATCGGCACCGTCGGACGCTCGGCTACGGAGTCCTATGCGGCGATCCCCGACTCCGGGGAGCTACGAGCAGGCGACAGCGTGCTGGCCATCGGCGCGGCCGGACCGATGGGCCAGATGCACATCCTTCGCAGCCTGTCCGCGGGCGTGGACGGGCTCACCGTGGTGGGCACCGACCTCGACGACGCACGGCTGCGGTCGTTGCGAGCCAAGGCCCAGCCGCTTGCACAGGCCAACGGCGTGAGCCTACGGCTGCTGAACCCGAGCACCGAGCAGCTGGCCGGCACCTTCAGCTACCACCTGATACTCGTTCCGATGCCGTCGTTGGTCGCGGACGCGGTCGCCAGCAGCGAGGATCGGAGCCTGATCAACATTTTTGCGGGGATCGCCGTGGCGACCCGCCAGGACGTCGACCTGGACGCCTACATCGCGCGGCACTGCTACATGTTCGGAACCAGCGGCTCGGTCGTCAGAGACATGGAAGTGCTGCTGAGCAGGATCGCCGCCGGAGGGTTGGACACCAACCTGTCGGTCGACGCGATCTCTGGCATGGCAGGTGCAGCAGCTGGCTTGGCGGCGCTGCAGGACGGGATCATGGCCGGCAAGATCGTGGTCTATCCCGCTCTGCACGAGGTCGGCCTGCTGTCACTTGCTGAGCTCGGCGGCGACTTCCCGAGCGTTGCGTCAAAGCTCGACGACGGGCACTGGTGCCTGGAGGCGGAGAGGGAGCTGTTGAAGGTGGCCGGCTCGCAGCCGCCGGCGCTAGTGGACGGCCAGCATGAGTGCACCAGCAACGGGCCGGCCAGGAGGCTCTGAGCACGTGGCAACACCAGTCGAGATGCCCAAGCTGGGCAACACAGTCGAGCAATGCCTGCTCGTTGCCTGGAACAAGCGCAAGGGCGACGCCGTTTGCGCGGGTGACATTCTGGCCGAGATGGAGACCGACAAAGCCACCTTCGATCTCACCGCGCCCGTAGACGGGACCGTGCTGGAGCTGTTCTTCGACGACGGCGCGATTGTCCCGGTCTTCACGAACGTGTGCGTCATCGGCGAGGCCGGGGAGGCGATCGAGGACTATCGGCCCAAGATGCCGGTCCCATCCGCGACGGCAGGGACGGCGGCGACCACGAGCAGCGGTAACGCTCCGGCAGCCGCGGCGCAGACGGGCACGGCTGCCACGGCGGTGTCACTGGCACCCGACGGCGGGGCCGACTGGACGAGCGCCATCCCGCGATCAGACAGAGCGCGGCCTGAGATCCAGCCCGCAACGCCGGTGCCCAGCGTCCCCGTGCCCGTCGGGCGCATGAGCCCGCGGGCGCGGCGGTTTGCGGCCGAGCACGGCTTCCAACCGCGGACGGTGCCCGGCAGCGGGCCCGGTGGGCGCATCCTGGAGAGGGACGTGCGCGCTGAGCTGCTCTCCTCGCCGCCGGTCACACGGGCCGCTCGCACCCTGATCGACAGCGGCTACGAGCTCAGGGGTGCCGGCTCAGGAGTGGGTGGCATGATCCGCGCGGACGATCTCGTGCCTCCACCCGTCCGTTTCTCCCCCATGCGCGGGAGGATTGCCCGACGGATGGCGGAGTCGCTGGCGAGCACCGCGCAGTACACGCTTCACGCTTCGGCCGACGCCACCGGGCTGTTGGCCTTGCGCCGCGAGGTCAAGGCCTCGCCCGGCGTCCCTGACATCACGATCAACGACCTCGTGGCGTTCTGCGCGATCCAGGCCGTGCTCGAGGTCCCGGCGGTCAACGCGGAGCTGATCGAAGGTCGGCTGTATCAGCGTGCGCACATCAACCTGGGCTTCGCGTGCGACACGCCGCGCGGACTGGTCGTTCCCGTGATCCGGCGCAGCGAGGAGCTCAGCGTCGCTGAGTTGTCGGGCCGGATGAACGCACTGGCCACGCAGGCGGTCGAGGGAACGCTGGGGGCCGACGACATGGTCGACGCCACCTTCACGGTGAGCAACCTCGGCGGGCTCGGGGTCGAGTCCTTCACGCCCGTGATCAACCCGCCCCAGGTCGCGATCCTCGGCGTGGACGCGATCACACTGAGACCCGTGCGCAAGCCCGATGGCGGGGTCGACTTCATCGACGTCATCGGCCTCTCGGTCACCTTCGACCACCAGGTGATCGACGGAGCGCCCGGGGCAAGGTTCCTCAACATCGTCAAGCAGAAGATTGCGAGCGTGCAGTCGATATGTTCGATCTAATTGTCATCGGTGCCGGACCCGGCGGCTACGAGGCCGCTGCCCATGCGGGCAGCCTCGGCAAGAGCGTGGCCGTCGTCGAGAAAGCCGAGCTGGGTGGCACCTGCTTGAACGTCGGGTGCATCCCGGCGAAGACCTTCCTGCGCTCCTCCCGACTGTTCCGCGAGTATCGCGAGGCTGCTGCCTTGGGCATAATCGTCGGGGCGCCCAGCTTCGACATGCCGGCGCTGGTCGCGCGCAAGGACAAGGTAGTCGGCACTCTGAAGCGCGGCGTGTCGGGGCTACTGCGTGACACGAGCGTGGAGG
>PLIM01000189.1 GCA_003139355.1 Acidimicrobiaceae bacterium
CCTAGGAGCCTGCGAGGAGGGAGCCGTCGTCCGAGGTACATTGCCGCCAGGAGGTTGAAGATGAACTACCGCAGCTTGGCCAGGACCGGCTTGCAGGTGTCCGAGCTCGGTTTCGGCGCCTGGGGGATCGGAAAGGCCATGTGGCTCGGCGCCGACGACGACGAGTCGTTGCGGTCGCTCCGCCGGGCGATCGAGCAGGGTGTGAACTTCATCGACACTGCACTCGGTTATGGGGACGGTCACAGCGAGGAGCTGGTGGGCCGGGCGGTGCGAGAGGCGAGGGTGGATGTTCATGTCTCGTCGAAGGTGCCCCCCAAGAACCAAAAGTGGCCGGCTCCCCAGGGTGTGCCGGCCGATGAGGCATTCCCGGCTGCCTGGATCCTGGAGTGCACCGAGCGAAGCCTGGCGAACCTTGGGCTCGAGACGATAGACGTGCAGCAGTTCCACGTCTGGTCGGACGAATGGGTGGGCCAGGGCGACTGGATGGACGGGATCGAGCGCCTCCGTTCGCAGGGCAAGATCCGTTACTTCGGCGTCTCCATCAACGACCACGAACCCGCCAACGCGTTGGCGCTTGTCAACTCGGGGGTCGTCGACAGCGTGCAGGTCATTTACAACATCTTCGACCAGAGCCCCGAGGAAGAGCTGTTCCCGGCAGTCGTGGCCGAAAACGTCGGTGTCATAGTCAGGGTACCCTTTGACGAGGGTGCTCTCACCGGCAAGATCAACCCGGGGACCGAGTTCCCCGAAGGCGACTGGCGCAACAGCTATTTCGGCGGCGACCGAAGACAACAGGTCTCCGAACGCGTCCAGGCCATCACCGAAGACCTCGATGTCCCGGTCGAACGCCTCCCCGAAATAGCTCTGCGGTACTGCCTTTCAAACCCCGCCGTCTCGACGGTCATCCCCGGCATGCGTGCCCTGCGCAACGTCGAGGCCAATGTTCGTGCGGCCGAGCTGGGCCCGCTGCCTGCCGAGGAGCTCGAAGTCCTTCGCCACCACCGCTGGCTGAGGAACTTCTACCAGGCCCCCTAGTTCTTCTCTCGGGCTCTTCGCAGTCGCACGCCGTCGGTTCGGGCTGACCGATGGCCGATGCCCGACGACGGTTTGCGCGCCAGGTCCAGCCGGCCAAGTGCCGCGGTGGGCTCGAGCCTCACCCGCATTGACCTGCTCTTATGCGACTCCTTGGATCAGGTGCGAGGCCAGAGAGCCCTTTGGCCCGCCTTGGGATACGCGGGTCATGGGCTCGAACACGATCTCGGGCTCCAACCCATCGTCCGAGTAGGCTTCAAAAGAACCGGTAGTTTTCGGTCGGTTAGGGCCGAACGACCCTGTACACGCGTTCGTAAAGTTTGCATCCTTGGAAATGAGCCGGTGACCCGGGTCTACCCGGTCGGCGCAACGAAGGAGATGGCTGGCGGCTGGCCGGCGGTCGTCCCGAGAGGAGACAGAGGTCATGAGCAGGATGAAGAAGTTGTTGGGAGTGTTCGTCGCTTTCACGATGGTCGGCGCGGTCGCGGTGGGAGCTGCGAACAGCGTGTCCTCGGGCGCGAGCACGAAGACAACGACGAAGGCCCTGAGTGGCCCATGGACCAAGAGCCACCCGTTCAAGGCGGGGTTCATCTACGTCGGAGCTCCGAGCGACGCGGGCTGGACCCACGCCCACGACGTCGGACGCATCGAAGTGCAGAATTACTTCGGCGGGCGTGTCCAGACCATGTACAAAGAGGACGTACCTGAGGGACCGCAGTGCTCACAGGTGATAACTACGCTGGTCGACCAGGGGGCGAACATCATCTTCGCCACTTCGTACGGCTACCAGCCAGAGCTGGTCCTAGCCGCCAAGAAGTACCCACACGTGCTCTTCGAGCAGGCAACTGGCACAACGGTGACCAAGACCCTGTCCGAGTACTACGGGGCGGGCGAGGACGGCGACTACCTGTCCGGGATGGCAGCCGGCGCGGCGTCTGTCAAAGGCAAGATCGGTTTCGTCGCTCCTTATCCGATTCCGGAGGTCATCCGGGAGATCGACGCGTTCACGATGGGCGCACGGCGGATGAACCCGAAGGCGACAGTCAAGGTGGTCTGGACGAACACCTGGTTCGGCCCCCCGACCGAGCATGCGGCTGCGGAGGCCCTCGTCGCCTCTGGTGTGGACGTGCTCGCCGATGGCCAGGACAGCCCGACGACTGGTCAGGTGGCGGAAGCCAATCACCTGAAGTGGACCGGTTACGACTCCAACCAGGAGAGCTTCGCCCCCAAGGCCTGGCTGACCGCGACCACCTACAACTGGGGCCCTTACTACATCGGGGAAGTCAAAGCGGCTATGAACGGTACCTGGAAGAGCCACTTCTGGTACGGAAGCCTTGCCGACCACTTCGTGATCATGGCCCCGTTCGGCCCGTCGGTTAAGACGGCCACTCGGAAGGCGATTCTCGCCAAGGAGAGTGCCATCATCAAGGGAACATTCAATCCGTTCACAGGACCGATCATCGAGCAGAACGGTAAAGTGGGCGTGAAGGCGGGAGTGACCCTCACAGTGATGCAGAAGTACGAGTTGAGCTGGTTCGTAAAGGGCGTAATAGGCAACCCGAAGGGCTAACCGGCTCCATGACTGACTCCGTGCTCGACGCTGGGGGCGGCCAGGCGGCTCCGGCCGCAGGTCCGGCCCCGGCGTCAAGCTTCGTTACTAATGCCCCCGGCGCGACGCCGGGGGCATTAGCTGTCGAGGCCATCGACATGACCAAGCGCTTTCCCGGCGTCGTCGCGAACGATCACGTGTCGTTCGAGGCAGCCGACGGGGAGGTGCACGCGCTGCTCGGTGAGAACGGGGCCGGCAAGACCACGCTGTGCAATCTGCTCATGGGCCTCTACCGCCCCGACGAGGGGAAGCTGTTCATTGGCGGCCGCGCCGTGAGGTTCCACTCCCCGAAAGACGCCCAGGATGCCGGCATCTTCATGGTCCACCAGCACCTCCGTCTTGTGGAGAGCATGACAGTGGCGGAGAACGTGGTGCTCGGATGGTCCAAGCCGCGAAAGCTGCGCTTTTCCCCGCGGACAGTCGAGAAGGCGGTTGCCGAGGCGGCCGATCGCTTCCAGATGCCCGTCGATCCGAAGGCGAGGATCTGGCNNTCCTCATTCTCGACGAGCCGACTACCGTGCTCACCCCGCAGGAGACCGGGCAGCTCTTCTCCAGCGTGCGCGACATGGCCGCCGCCGGCCGGACGGTGATCTTCATCTCCCACAAGCTGCCTGAGGTCCTGGCGGTCGCCGACCGCGTGACGATCCTGCGTCAGGGCCGCTCGAT
>PLIM01000082.1 GCA_003139355.1 Acidimicrobiaceae bacterium
TCAAATTGCTTGACAGGTTCCGTTGCCGTCTCCGCTGCCACGGCCTTCGCTGTCACCGTTGCCTTTGCTCCTGCTGGCGACGCCGAACTCGTACACGCAGCGAGCATCAGCGTCATAGCCACCATCGCGACAGCAGCGAGTCTGCGCACCGTGCGTAGCTATACCACGGGGCGTCGTTTCCGGGGGGGTCGGGTAGTTACAGTTTCGCGGCAATCAGCCGGTCGCGTTCCGATGGTCGCAGTGGCAGGGCTGCCCATCCGCGCTGACGGCAGAGCCAGCTCGCCGGATAATGCCGGATGCACAGGCAACGGTTGGTACAAAGACGACCTGTGCGCGCCGGGGTCTATTGAACTAGCACCTGGCCCTGTGCCGTGGTGGTGGAGGCCCCAACGAGGCCCCAGAAGACTTCCGCTGGGCCGAGGGGCGCGGCATCCGGTATTGCCATTTCCATCTCGTAGCGCACCTGACCGTGGGCGGGGATGGAACGGACCGTGCGACAGTCGAGCCGGTACAGGAGCTTGGTCGGGATGTCCGAGTGCTCCAAATACACCGGGCAAGGTGATAAGACCACCGGTCGGTCCCCTGGGTTGGACAGGTCGACCTCGAAGTGCAACGTGGAACCGGCCTTTATCGTCGCTGGGAGCCGTAGGTATGGGACCAGGCCAACCAAGGGATTTGCCGGGTAGGTCGGTTGTGGCTTGCCAACAAACAACGGAGTCGCCGACATGCCGCAAGGGAAGCTGAGACTGAGTCCACCGACTTTCTTCGTGATGCCTCCCAGGATGGAGATGGCCAAGCTGTGGTACACGGCATCGCCCCGGTCGCTCCGACCCGGGTCAGCCGGACAGAACTCCGGGACGTCGACCTGCTCGAACACGGTCCCCCCAGCAGCGACATCGGACCTCTCGCCGTACGAGGGCATCCTCCCAGCGGTGGCGATTACGGTCGGCTGCCCAGGCGAAGCGGCAACGACTCTCGGTGTGCCCGTCGGAGTACAAGCAGCCGGGCCGGTGTTGCGGAACCAGATGACCATTCCGTCGTCTTGCATAGCCCCTATCGGGCCAAGCCTCGTCACCAACAACTCCTAGGCGGTGCACGGCGGCGCTCCGGTCTGTGGTCGAGGCAGCGGCAGCGGCTTGGGGAGCAGCGAGAGCATTAGAGAAGGAGTCGCTGGCTCGTCGACCCAGGGCACGACTGGGGCAGCCTTTGCCTTCGTTGCCGTCGGCGCGGTCGAACTCGTACAACCGGCGAGGGCCAGAGTCAGGGTCACCATCGCGACTACGCCGAGCTTGCGCACCGTCGTCATGTGCGTGTCCTTGGTCTTCTGTGGATCGGGAGGGATGGGGCCACGAGACACCTACTGGTTCAGGATGGACTCGATCGGGGTGATGGCGATGACATTGCCTGGATCGGTCGGGCCACCCTTGCAGTAGGAGAGGCCACCTGGAACAGTAAGGGCGGTGCGCTCTCCGGCCCCTGGCAACGTCAGTTGCACGCTCGAAGCCTCCTCAAAGTCGCCGAGATCGCAGCGATACTTCGCAATCTCGACGTACGCGATGGCACCCACCCCAAGCAGCACCCGGTATGGAACAGTCTTCCCGATGTACTGGCTCTGGGTGATCTGTGAGAAGTCGAGGGTCCTGCCAGCGGACGTGACCATTCGCACCCGCGGGTAACCGTCGAGCATGCAGGTACCCGGCCCAGAGTTGACAAGAGCGATGCTCATCGCTCTTTCGCCGGTCATGGGCGAAATCTCGGGGCCGTTCTCCGCTTCGATCTGGTCGGGTGGGCAAATCGGGGCCGTCGTCGTGCGCGCCGGTGCCACCTTCGCCGGGGCCACAAGCCTCTTGAACAAGCTGACGTGTGGCAGGGGGACGAAGAACACGACCACTATCGCCGCGGCTACGGCGATGACTACGGCGCGATGGGTCCAGGAGCCAAACTGGCCAGCGAGTTTCCTGCGCCGCTGAGTCTGAACGGCAACCACGGCCTCTAGCTCCTGGCGGAGAGCGGCCCGATACTCGGCTCGCATTGGCCTGGGACCGGGAGGCTGGTCAAAGGTATTCATGTCTCTCCTTCGGGGTGTTGCAAGACAGGCGCGACCGGATGTGGGTTCTCAGCGGCCTCACCTAGGCGTGCACGAAGATGTTCATGGGCGCGGGAGAGTCGAGAGCGGACGGTTCCGACTGGCACATCGAGTGCCGCCGCAGCCTGGCTGTAGCTCAGTTCCGCCCAATCGCAGAGGGCAATAACCTCTTGTTCTTGTCTTCGGAGTACGCCGAGCCGCTCCAGTATCTGTGCCATCTCGCGCTCGTCGTCCAACCGGCCAGCCGCATCGTCACCGAAGTCATCTGCTTGGGGGGTGGCGGCAGCTTGGCCAGGAGGCGCTGGTGACGGCGCAGCGACCGGTTGGCATTACGGATGACGTTGTTGGCCACTGCCAGGAGCCACGGCAAGATGGAGTCAGTGTCGAGGCGAACCGATTGTCGGTGACGCCACGCTTCGAGAAAGACAACGCTCGTCAGTTCTTCGGCGCGCGACCAAGAAGCCGTGCGACGGAAACAATGGACGTAGACGGCGTCGGCGTGGCGCTCGAATAGTTCGCCGAAGGCGGCACCGCCCTGGTCAGCGGCTCGTCGCCACAACTCGCTGTCGGGAACCCCTTGGCGCGTGCGGTCCACTGACTATCTATGTCCGGCACCGGACAATTGGTTCCCGCACCGCGTTCATCATGGCACCATGGGCCGCGGGCGGCGGGTCACCGAACAGCACTTTGAGCCGCCAGTTGACGCGGAACACGGCGAGCTTATAATCACAGTGTGAGTAGTACCACTCCGAAGGTCGAAATCGACCCCACAAGCCCGGTCCCGCTCCACGAACAGGTTGCCGCCGCCATCCGCAGGGCCATAGCGGACGGTGAGGCGAAACCCGGCGAGCGCCTCCCTCCGGCTCGGGACCTGGCGGCGGTGCTCGGCGTGAACTCGAACACGGTGTTTCGCTCCCTGCACACCCTTCGAGACGAGGGTCTGTTGGAGTTCTCCCGTGGTCGGGGCGTGTCCGTCACCGGTGCCGCTCCGCATCGCAGCGCTGTTGTCGAAAAGGCACGAGAACTGGTCAAGCTGGCCCGGCACTTCGGTTATGGCCCTGACGAGTTGGTACAGATAATCCGACAGGTGTCGTAGGAGCCGTCATGAAGGTCATCGAGGCACCCCGGCAAGCCAAGACGGAGCTTCCAGATGCTGAGGCGCTCATCAAGGAGGCACGCCAGCGACAACAGCGCAGGTGGTTCTCAATCGGTGCGGTGTTGGTAGCCGTCATCTTGGTTGTCGGTCTTCTCGTTGCCCTGAGTGGTTCAAGCAGGCGAACGGGACCGCCCGCGACGCAACAACCGCCCGTTACCACTACCGGCATCACGCCCCCTCGCCAGGGTGACCTCAGTTTCGTGAGCTTCCACGGATTGCAGATCGCCGTTCCCGCGACGTGGCCTCTCGATGACCAAACCTGTGGTACCCCCCAAGGCAACACGGTATTGCTCCCTGACGAAGCCGTCACCACCTGCGCCGCTTGGGGTCCTGCGAATCTCATGGTTGTCACGTTCTTCGAACTGAGCACAGCAATTCGTCTCGGTTGGGGTAAGGCGGCGTTCCACACTGTGACAAACGCAGGTCAGAAGGTTTCGATGGGCTGGCTTGCTGCTTCGCGCCAGTCGCCGCGGCTGCTTGTCCTATTTGCCCGCCAGGTGGGAGCCGCGGTCGGCATCCAGTCGCCGAGCAGAACCACGGCGCAACGTCTCATGGGCTCCGTGCGGGTCGTAACGGTGGACGCGGACGGCTGCCCAAGTAAGGTACGCGATCTACACCCAGCCGGTCCATCGTCTCTGCCTGGTGCAGCCATCAAACTGGTACCGGGCGCGCCCACCGGAGTCGCACTCTGCCGCTACGAGTACCGGTGGCTTGCGGAGTCCGCGCATGCCTCCGGCCACGCGCTGTCGACACTGGTCCGAATCCTCAACGGATTGAAGCCTGGGACCAGCCATGTCACGGGTCACGGAGGCGAGTCACCCGCGGCGTGCGACCAAGACGCGGCTCGCGGGTTCCTGCTGAGGTTTTCCTACCCGAGCGCGGCTATCGATTCGGTCTTTGTGCACATCAGCGGCTGCGGAGCGCTGTCGTCCTCGAACGGGTCAAGAAGCGGACAGATCAACTTGGCCCTCGTGACTGCTCTCACTCAAGCACTTGGATATGAGGGTTTCCCTGATCCGAGCGAACTGGTCGACATTCCCTGAGCGTGCGCTTCGGTCTGCAACGCCAGGGCCGCCAGCACAACCGGGCCAAGCGTTCGCACCGGGGGTCGCGAAGACACGCCTACGCGTGGGGACGTCAGCTACCTTCGCACAGCAGCAGGGGCCTTGCGCTCATCGCTCATTGACGGCACGACCGGCTCGGCACCGCCCTCAGTTCGCAAGACGATGCCGGGTGCGCAAGCAAGCGCAACAACCGTTAGCGCCGCCATGGCTGCGAACAGCCCCGGCCACCAAGCTCCCACGTTCGCCACCCCCGACCTACCGGCGATGATGGTCGTGTTGACGATAAGCGTGGTTCCATCGCGCAAGCTCCAAGCGGCGAAGGCCCCGCACGTGATCACCATGCCGACGAGGCCCAGAGGACCGAACCACGACCACCGTCGCCGCCTCGCACGGGCATGTTCGGGACCCACCGTTGGAAGCAGTCGGCTCCACGCCAGCACGAGAAAACCGACCAGCACGGGCTGAGCGACCGCGAGCACCGCTATGGCGGCGGCACCCTCACCTGAGTTGTTGAAACCCAATGGGGCCGTCGCCATCGCATGGTCGGTGACAAGGTGAACAAGGACAAACTCCACCAGTACGCCCGCGCAACCGGCGAGCACGATGCCCCAGAGCACCCGATGCAGGTTGGAGGAAACACCCTGGCGTCGTCCACCCATGGCCCGCGCGACGAGAGCCAGCGAGCCGAGAGCGAGCACTGCCCCGAAGGTCCCGATCACAAGCCAGACGTGAAGGCCGGTGTAAGACGGAGACGGCGGGCACGCTTGGCGGATGCACGGTGCGACGCTGTGATACCACACCTGGGCCGTGGCAGCGGCCACAAGCCACAGGGCGGAGAGGGCAACGACCAGGATCATGGCGACCTCGCTCGTCGCAGGCGAGTGCCGGATGCGCCAGAGCGTCGAGGGCCTGGTCACGAACTGAGATGGCGAGCCGGGTGTATCTCCCATACGTCCTCCTACAGCCTTCGCACCGTGCTCATCGTCTCACGAAGCGTCCCCGCTGGGAGTTCGCCTACGGCTCTGGCGGAGATTACAGACGGCCCGATCCCTGTAGATCGCGCGCCATCGCGCCCCGAGATGGACGGCACTCCACCGCGCGGGAGATCCGAGCCGAGTTGGCCCGCTCAATGCAAGACTGACCCTGTGCGCACGATTCTCAACCTGATCTGGCTCGTCCTGTCGGGCTTGTGGCTAGCTCTGGCGTACGCGTTCGCCGGAGTGCTCATGTGCGTCCTCATCATCACGATCCCCTTCGGCGTCGCCTCGTTCCGCCTCGCCGCCTAGGTCTTGTGGCCGTTCAGCAGGACGGTGATCCGCCGACCGGGCGCCGGTGCCGCGTCCATGGTTGGCAACGTGCTCTGGTTCCTTCTCGCCGGAGCATGGATAGCGATCGCGCACGTGTTGCCTGGGCTGATCCTTTGCTTGACCATCGTCGGAATCCCGCTCGGGCTGGGGAACTTCAAGCTGGCTGCCGTCGCCATCGCACCGCTCGGCAAAGAGATCGTCTCGACGAGCGACCCTCGCGCCGCGCTCGGGGCCATCTCCTTTTGATCGCCCTGCTGGCCCTCGCTTGACGTACCAAGCCACCGGTCACACGATGCCGCGACGCCCGGTGCCGTTGCGAGGCGTAGACGTCGACCGTGGCGTCCGGTGCTTTCTGAGTCCCTCAGTGCCAGAATCGTGAGCGTGATCATTGAGTTCATGGACGACGACGATGGCTACATCGCTTGGCTATCGGAGCATCCAGACGGGTTCGTCCTGAACTGCGGCAGGCCCCCGACGCCGTCGTACCTCATGTTGCACCGGCCAACGTGCGGGACCATCAGCGGGACACCGGCGCGTGGTCAAAAATGGACTGTGATCTATCAGAAGGTCTGCGCCGACACGAAGCGGGAGCTGGTGGGCTGGGCCAGCGACATAGGGGTTCTACAGCCGTGCAAGCTGTGCAAGCCTTGTGGGGAAGCACCCTAGGCCCCGTAATCCAGACCACCGACGGGCGCCCCGGCTCGTAGCGTCACACCCGAGCCTTACAACGTCTCTCAGGTTCTCGACGCCGCCCGCGTCCCGTTCCGAAGGAGGCTCAGATGGCTCACGCAGACGAGTACCACGACGTGGAGGCGGCGAAGCAGCACCTCCGCGAAGTCCACCGAGTCGGGAAGAACCGGATCAACGATGAGCACGTCGCCAAGCCGCTGTTCACTCGTGACCTTGACCTGCTGGCGTACCACCTGACCCTTCACGACCGTGGCACGGTCCTCGGTCACATCATCAGCGAGCACCGGGACGAGGTCGATCCAGACGAGGTCGGGACGACCCGCTCAGGATTCGGGGACCGTTCGGCGCTTGAATGGCACGTACGCACCCTGCACCCGAGGCGATCGTGACCAGTCACACATCCCACCAGCTCAGGGCTCCGGCGCAAGCTCGTCGATGAGATCCCACAGCATCGCCACGTGACGTTCCGTCGTCCAGGTTCCGCCTATGCAGCACCGGATCACGTAGTGGCCGGCGAGCCTCGTGTGGCTCAGGAAGACACGGCCGGTGGCATTGAGCTCGGCGAGCAACCGCTCGGACACGTCGTCACCTCCGACGTGCCTGAAACAGGTCAGGTTCAACGCCGGCGGGGCACAGAGCTCAAAACGAGGGTCCGCGACGACCAGCCCCGTGAGATGTCTCGACAGCCGCACATGCTCGCGCACGTGTCGTCGCAGCCCCTCTGCTCCGTAGCAGCGGAGCACGAACCACAACTTGAGAGCCCTGAAACGCCGACCCAGCGGCACCTGCCAGTCCCGGTAGTCGAGCACCGCGCCTGACTCGCTGGCATCGTTGCGGAGATACTCCGGGGTGATCGAGAGGGCATCGATAAGGCTGGCCCGATCGGCGAGGTAGAGGCAGTCGCAGTCGAAGTTGGTCAGCAGCCACTTGTGCGGGTTGAACGCATAGCTGTCGGCGAGCTCGAGCCCGTCGTGCTGGGATCGCAGCTCGGGACAGACCGCCGCTGATCCGGCCATCGCGGCGTCGACGTGGAGCCAAGCCCGCTCGGCGCGGCAGAGCTCGCCGATCGCCCGGACCGGGTCGAAAGCCATCGAGGAGGTCGTGCCGGCGGTGGCGACCACGCAGCAGGGAACCAGCCTCGCCTCGCGGTCGACGTGAACGGCTGACTCGAGCGCGGCCAGGTCCATCCCGAATGCCTCGTCCACGGCAATCAGGCGTACGCGCGCAGGAGAGAAGCCGGAGACCCGGGCCCCCTTCTGCACAGATGAGTGCGCCTCGGCCGAGGTGTACACGCAAAGGTCGGCGAGGACCGCGCCACCATTGATCGCCCGCTCACGGGCAGCGAGCAGGGCACACAGCGTCGCTGATGACGCACTGTCTTGGATCACGCCGCCACCCCGGGACTCCGAGCGGAACCGGGCAGGCAGGCCGAGCAGTTCGACGAGCCAGTCCAGCATGACCGTCTCGACCTCGGTGCACGCCGGGCTCGTCTCCCATCCCATCCCGTTGACGCCGAGCCCGGCTGTCACAAGCTCGCCGAGGATCGCCGGTGGAGACGCGTTGGCAGGAAAGAAACCGAAGAACCCGGGTGACTGCCAGTGCGTGGTCCCCGGGAGCACGATCCGGTCGAGATCGGCGAGAACCGCCTCGAACGGCTCGGGCTGTTCTGGGGCAGACCGTGGCAACATCGCCGCGATCTCCCCGGGAACAGTCGTTGCGAGCACCGGGTAGCTCTCGAGGCGCGTCAGGTAGTCAGCGACCCAGTCGACGGTCCGGCGGCCGTGGCGCCTCAAGTCCTCCGGAGTCACGAGGAACGAGCCCGGCTCAGTCACCGCGCGGATCATACGACCGGTGCCAGTGACGGTCGCCTGAGACGGCAAGATGGCAACCACACTCTCTCGGAACTCGGGCCGTTCGCCTCTTACACTGGAGCCGCGGCCATCGGACCATGACCGATGGGACCCGGATCTCGAGGAGGTACGACGATGGATGTGAAAGTCGGGGATCACCTTGTAGTCCGGGGCCGCACCGTTGCCCAACCTGACAGGACCGCCGAGGTACTGGAGGTGCTCGGTACGGACGGAGGCCCCCCTTACCAGGTCCGTTGGACGGAGGACGGGCACGAGGGACTCTTCTTCCCGGGGCCTGACGCGTTGGTCGAGCACCTTTCGAAGGGCGCCAAGAAGCGTCCGAAGTAGCCGCCGCGCGGCGGCATCAAACCGTGATTCGGCTGCGGCCATCATCTCTACGTCGATGTCGGCGACGATGCCACCGACCGGCAGGGCCAGCGTCTCGACCACCGCAGCGCGGTCGACGACCGCGAGGCCTCCTCCGATCCTGATCACCTCGTTGATCGCGAGAGCCATGTCGGACGGGTTCGTGCCTACACAGACCATGTTGTTGTCGTCCGCGAGCACTCGCACCGGGGAGCCAAGGGTCTACTCAGCTGGATCCCGTCGGGCCTGACCGGTGCCCGCTTCATCGTGTCGAGCAGCGCCGGGCCGCGCGTCGCTGCACGTGGCGGCCGCGACGTGCGTCGAGCTTCGGTGACGGGGAGCCCCTTCGAGATCACCTGTTCGACGACGAAGCTCGCCGGGTCGTCGACAACCAGCACGTCGAAGCCACGTCGTCGCGGTCGGCAAGCAGCCGGGCAACTTGCTGACGGGCTAGTGCTCCGCCTGGCCGTAGTAGGCGCCGCTTCCGTGCTTTCTCAGGAAGTGGCGATCGATCAGCTGCGAAGTGATCTGGCCCAGACCCGGGCTGAGCCCCAGTGAAACCTGAAGTGAAAGCTGTGCCATCCGGGCCACCTCCTCCACGACCGCGGCGTGAAGCACCGCACCCGAAGCATCACGTCCCCACGTGAAGACCCCGTGCGACGCGACGAGCACCGCAGGTATCTCGTCGGGGTCAAGTGCTTCGAACGTCTCGACTATCACCCGTCCGGTTTCCTTCTCGTAGGCGCCGGCCATCTCCTGGTGTGTCAGGTCGCGAGTGCAGGGGACGGCGCCTCTGAAGTAGTCGGCGTGCGTGGTTCCCAGGCACGGGATCGGTCGACGAGCTTGCGCCCAGCTCGTCGCCCATGTCGAATGGGTGTGGACGACACCGCCTGCGGTCGCGAACGATCGGTAGATCTCGAGATGTGTCGGGGTGTCGGACGACGGCTTCAGACCCTCCAGATGTTCGCCCGACTCCAGCGAGACGACCGCCATGTCGTCCGGAGACAGATCGCCGTAAGGCACGCCGCTCGGCTTGATCACGACGAGGCCCAGATCTCGTTCGATCCCACTGGCGTTTCCGAAAGTGCCGAACACCAGGCCGCGCTCAACGAGCTCGAGGTTGGCCTCTCGCACCATTCGCTTCAGGTCTGCGACCGTCAACGGCTCCTCCTATGCATCGCCAGCCAACACTAAGCGACACGAGCCCAGATCGCGCCGGACAGGATCGGACCTTGTGCACTCCCCCGGCAGGCACCGACAACGCGGGCACGGTCGTCCTCGTCCGGCAGGGGAACCAGCAACGACATCGACGAGACGCTACCCCACTGCACACGGGATCTCCCGCCCGGTCGCCGGCGCTCACGATGTCGCTGAGCCTGGCCCAGGTGTCAAGGACAGATGACAACCGCGTTGCAGTTGCATAATTCTCGACTGACCCAGTAAGGTTTCCCCACTGTTCGAGGACAGGTGCGGGGGCGCAACCGGTGTTCCCAAAGTGAATACCCAATAGGAGATAGGAGGAGTCCTCATGAGGCACTTGCTCTTGAAGGCCGGTGTGCCGCTCGTGGCCGGAGCACTCGTGCTCGCCAGCCTGAGCGGGGCGGCGTTTGCGAACGCCAAGCCGCTGGCCACCGCCAAGCCCACGTTCGTTATTGCCTACGAAGGCCCGCTCTCGGGTGGGAACTTGCAGCTCGGCCTGGACATGGAATTCTCGGTCCAGTACGCCGTCAACCAGGCGAACTCCGGCAAGTCGCAGTTCGGCAAGCTTCCTTTCAAGCTCAAGTTCCTCGCCAAGGACGACCAGGGTTCAGCGACGAAGTCGCCGACCATCGCCGAGGAGCTCGCCGCGAACAAGTCGGTCATCGGCGTTGTCGGCCCCGCCTTCTCGGGGGCCACCAGGGCTGCCGAGCCGACCTTCAGCGAGTACCACCTCGCGACCGTGAGCCCGTCCGCGAGCCTGCCGGCGCTCGCGACCTACGGATGGCACAACTTCTTCCGGGTCATCCCGTCCGACTTCGTCCAGGGACCGGCTGACGCCCTGTACATCGACCACACGCTCCACCTGAACAAGTTCTTCGTCGTCAACGACGCAAGCACCTACGGGGTCGGACTTGCGAATGCCTTTACCACCCAGGCCAGGAAGGACCATGCGAAGGTGACCCTCGGCTCGTTCAACGGCACGACCCAGTGCACCGACGGGACCGGAAGCACTACGCAGTACCCCGACGACGCAGCGCTCGTCAAGGCCGCTCACCCACAGGTGTTGTTCTACGCCGGTTACTACTGCGACCTCGGCCTGCTGCTCAGCGCGCTGCACAGGGTGGGCTACACGGGCAAGGTCTTCAGCGGAGACGGAAGCGACAGCGCGACGCTCATCTCGGGCACCAACCCGCACAGCGCGGCCAACGGCGTATACGCCAGCTGCGGGTGCGCTGTGCTCGGCACCACCAAGACCGACAAGGCGTTCGCGACGGGCTTCAAGGCGCTCGCGCACTTCGCCCCGGCGATCTACTCGGCCGAGTCGTTCGACGCGGCGAACACCATCATCGACACGATGAAGCTGATCGCCGAGCACGCCGGGACGGTGGCCATCACCCGTCAGAACCTCGTCACGGCCCTTCACCAGATCACCTATGTCGGCCTCACCAAGACGATTGCCTTCAAGGCTGACGGGGACATCGCCGGGACGACTATCTACGTCAACAAGGTGGAACGCGGCACCTTTGTGCAGCTCGGAGTCGAGTAGCACCACTCAGCACAGTGTGGAAGAACCGGGCACTCCGCGACTGCGCGGAGTGCCCGGTTTTCTTCCTTCATCGGGCCCTACTGCTGCAACTGAGTAGTCTGCTGCACAAGGCTGAGGAGAATGATCGGAACGCATGCACTGCCCGGCGTTCATAGCCAACAACAACATCTGGGTCTCGCTCGTCGTTGGCGGCCTTGCCAACGGGTTCCTCTACGCGCTCATCGCCCTCGGCTACACCCTGGTCTACGGCGTTCTCAGGCTCATCAACTTCGCCCACTCCGAAGTGTTCATGGCCGGGGGCTTCGGTGGCCTGTTCGCCATGCGGGCGATCCTCGGCACATCCTCTCCGGCGGGGTTCTGGGCGATCGGGTTCATGATCGTCGGGATCCTCGCGGGTAGCCTCGCCGGCGGCGCCACCGCCCTGGTACTCGAGCGGGTCGCGTACCGACCCTTGCGAAAGCGGAACGCACCGAGGCTGACCTATCTCATCAGCGCCATCGGTGCGTCCTACTTCCTCTTCAACCTAGGGGGCAAGGAGTTCGGGCGGTACACCGCGTTCGTCCCGACGCCCACCGTGATCCAAGGCAATGCCTTCTATCTCTGTGGCGTCGGTGTGCAGTCGGTCTGGATCCTGACTATGGCCACTGCGCTCGTCCTGCTGTTCGTGCTCGACACCGTCGTGAACAGGACCAAGCTCGGCAAGGGCATCCGCGCCGTGGCCCAGGACGCCGAGACCGCGAGCCTCATGGGCGTGCACATAGACCGCACGATCGCACTCACCTTCGTGCTTGGCGGGCTCATGGGTGGCGCCGCAGGGTTCCTCTTCGGCCTTCAGTTCGGCGTCATCTACACGATGGGCTTCGTCCCAGGGCTGAAGGCTTTCACCGCCGCGGTCCTCGGGGGCATCGGCAACATCCGGGGAGCCATGATCGGCGGCCTGCTCCTCGGGGTGTTCGAGAGCATCCCGCTGCGCTGGATATCCGCCCAATGGCAGGACGTGGTCGCCTTCGGCGTGCTTGTCATGCTCCTGCTCTTCCGGCCGACGGGCATCCTGGGTGAGCAGCTCGGGAGGGAGGCATGACCTCGACCGGCCCGGAGACCGAGACCCGCCCGGGCCCGAAGCGCACCGGCGCACCGGTACGAGCTGCGCCCTCGACACAACTTGTGAGCCTCGCCACCAGCCAGACTGCGCGACGTCTCGGCGTGTGTGTGGTGGCCGCCCTGGTCCTCGCGGTCATGACCGGACCCCCGGGGAACAACGCAGCGCCGACCTCCGGGTTCACCGGCTCGCTGCAGTTCCCCAGGCTGTTGTGGTTCCTCGGGTTCGGTGCCGGGTTGTTCGCGATCGTCACGATCTGGCACACCCTCGGCGGAGCGGCAAGCTCGAGAGCCGACCGCCTCCGCTCGTCGATCTTCAAGCTGACAGCCCGGCGAAGGGCGCGCCTGGCCATCGACCTGGCGATCGTCGCCTTCGGGTTCATCTGGGTTTCCTGGATCTCACCGAACGACACGTGGAAGGGCGGCGTCTGCATCGAGATCGGTTGCGCGTTCGCGGCGATGGACCTGGTAGTCCACCTGTTCGAGTCACGGTCGCTGCGGATCGCGAGGCTCGGGGGCTACGCGTTCGTCGCCCTGTACGGGGTGCTCGCGTGGATGCACAACCCCGTCTCGAAGTACCTGAACACGATCGGGGCGGTGCCGCACAGCCGGACCCTGGGCCTCCTCCTCCTGTGGCTCGCGCTCGGCCTGACCGTGCTCGAGGGGTTGCTCTTCGGCCTCGCTGCCTCCCGCAAGGTCATCGCCCCCCGCCGTGGCCGGGGGCTCGCCGTGGTCGTCGGTGTCATCCTTGCCGCTTACGGGTGGTTGACCTGGACCTCGTGGGCGTTGTGGCGCGCGTCAACTCCCAATTCGCTCGCACACTGGTTGGCCTCCATCCACATCCTGGTCCACGACCACACAGCAGGGCTCGCGGTCATCGCCACCGGTGTGATCGTCCTCGTGCTCGCCCTGGTCTGGGTGGCGATGGACCTCGTTGGTGCCCTCATGGGGCCACCTCCCGAGCACAGCCGGTACGAATTCGTCGGCATCACCAAGCAGGCCAAGTTCGCCTACGGGAAGACCGCTATCACCATCGCAGCACTCCTGGTGGCGATCCAGTGGCCTCTGCACATGGACCCGGGCATCCAGTCGATTCTCACAACCCAGGTTGCGATCTACGTGCTGCTCGCAATGGGCCTCAACGTCGTCGTCGGCTTCGCCGGCCTGCTCGACCTCGGGTATGTCGCGTTCTGGGCGATCGGCTCCTACACCACGGCCTACTTCACCGGCGCTCTGCCCATCCAACCGCCGTTCATCCTCAACCCGTTCTGGATCATCCCGTTCGCCATCGTGGCCGCGATGCTCACCGGTACCCTGCTCGGAACTCCCACGCTCCGGCTCCGAGGGGACTACCTGGCGATCGTGACCCTGGGATTCGGGGAGATCATCGAGGTCGTCGCGAACAACCTCGACGGGGTGACAGGCGGACCCGCAGGTACCCCGAACGTCATCCCGCAGTTCTCCGTTCACCTGCCCTCGGTCAACTACGGCTGGACGGGTACGGTGCTGCCCTACTACTACCTGATCCTCGGGGTCGCGGTCGTCTTCATGGTGGCGTTCAGCTTCCTCGAGCATTCCCGCGTGGGACGATCGTGGACGGCGATCCGTGAAGACGAGGTCGCGGCTGACTCCCTGGGCATCAACGCCCTGAAGTACAAGGTCATGGCCTTCGCCATCGGGGCCTCGACCTCCGGGTTTGCCGGAGTCTTCTTCGCAAGCCAGGTCCAGAGCCTCGTGCCGGACGACTTCGTCGTCCAGACGTCGATCCTGATCCTCGTCTTTGTGATCTTCGGAGGCATGGGCTCGATCGCGGGCGCGGTGATCGGTGCCTTCTTGATCCAGTGGCTCCCCCAGTACCTCCAGATCCACTCGTTCCAGGACTATCAGTTCCAGGACGAGTTCATCTACCTCGGCGCCCTTCTCATCCTCCTCATGATCTTCAGGCCGCAGGGGATCATCCCCTCGCGGCGCAGGCGCCGGGAGATCCTCCTCACCGAGGAGGGCGGCGGCCATCCGGGAACTCCGGGCGGCCCCGTCCGGATCACGTCCATGGGAGAGACGCTGCCGTCCGACTATGGCAAGTTGTCCCTCGACGAGCCCGGCTACATCGGCCCGGAGACGGAATGAGCGACACGGCGCCCGAGGTGGCAGCAGCCGAGTTGGCGGACGTCCTGTTCTCCGTCGAGCACGTGACCCTCCGCTTCGGCGGCGTCACCAGCCTGAACGACGTCTCGCTCGGGCTGCACCGCGGAGAGATCCTGTCTGTCATCGGCCCGAACGGCGCCGGGAAGACTTCGTTGTTCAACTGCCTGACCGGCGTCTACACGCCCCAGGAAGGGTCGATCATCTTCACCGGGAAGAACGGGCACGCCGTCAACGTCATCGGGCACAAGCCCTACAGGGTGAACCGGCTCGGGGTGGCGAGAACGTTCCAGACCTCCCGGATGTTCGCTGCGTTGACGACCTTCGAGAACGTGAAGATAGGGGTCGAGTCCAAGCAGCACACCGGGCCCCTCGGAGCCATGCTCCGGTTGCCTCGGACCCGGCGCGAGGAGCACGAGGGCGACCTCAGGACGCTGGAGCTTTTGAAGTTCGTCGGCCTGACACAAAGGGCGAACGAGCTCTCGAGCTCGCTTCCCTACGGGGACCGCCGGCGTCTCGAGATCGCGCGGGCCCTCGGTACGAACCCCGAGGTGTTGCTCCTCGACGAGCCCGCCGCAGGAACCAACCCGGCTGAGAAGGCCGATCTCGCCGAGCTGATCCGCAGGGTGCGCGGACAGTTGGGTGTGACCGTGCTCTTGATCGAACACGACATGAAACTCGTGATGTCAGTCGCCGAGCGGATCATCGTGCTCAACTTCGGGCAGGTGATCGCGCGAGGCTCGCCGGCCGAGATCCAGAAGGACCCTGTCGTCATCAACGCCTACCTCGGGTCCCCCGACAGCGAGGACGACTCCGGGGCGGGGGGGCTCTGATGGCGCTTCTCGAAGTGACAGGCGTGGAGGTCCGTTATGGCACCGTCCCGGCCCTGCACGATTTCACGATCTCGGTCGATCAGGGTGAGATCGTCACCCTGCTCGGCGCGAACGGCGCCGGCAAGACGACCACGCTCAGGATGATCTCGGGACTGCACCACGCGTCCAAGGGCACGCTCCGGTTCGACGGCGTCGACATCTCGCGCCTCGCGGCACACAAGACCGTCGAGCTCGGGATCAGTCACGTGCCTGAGGGACGCCGGATCTTCCCGCAGATGACCGTGCTCGAGAACCTCGAGATCGGTGCCTTTCACAAGCCTCACGGCCAGGCCGCGAAGCTCGGTCAGGTCTACGAGCTCTTCCCGATCCTCCAGGAGCGCCGCAAGCAGCAAGGCGGGAATCTCTCGGGCGGCGAGCAGCAGATGCTCGCCATCGGCCGTGCCCTCATGGCAGAGCCCAGGCTGCTCCTCTTGGACGAACCCTCGATGGGGCTGGGGCCGCTGTTTGTCCAGACGATCTTCGAGATCCTGAAGACGATCCGGGACCAGGGCGTCACGGTCCTGTTGGTCGAGCAGAACGCGGCCAAGGCCCTCCAGCTGGCCGACCGGGGCTACGTGCTCGAGACGGGAAGGATCGTGCTGCAGGACTCAGCAGGCGTCTTGATGCGTGACGACCGCGTGCGAATGGCCTACCTCGGCGAGGACATCGGGCCGTGACGGTGTGCGGCGCGTCGCGGGGCGCGTCGCACCCGAGTGCCCGACCGGTGGCCTACGCGTTGGCCGCTTGCCGCCAAAGCCGGGCGCTTGCGATCTCCCCGACGCACCGCTTCGAGACACCAACGGCTTTCGCCCAGCTCAACCCCCGAGAAGCGGTAGGTGGCACGGGAACCACCGAGCTCTGCTTGTGAGCGATCGCGCCGCACGTCTCGACCTGGAAGGAACGCTCCAGGGAGCCGGCGAGCGTGGAAGTCCGCTCCGCAACCCGACGTGCCGGTTCAAAGACCACGAAGCTGTCACGACAAGAGGACCGACGGTCTCGACACACGAGCGCCATCGACGGGTCTGTGGACGGCCGGCGATCGGACGGCGGACGGGCGACCCGCCCCCTGAACCTGAACGCGTGACGGCGCAAAGGGTGCGACGCTGAAGGCGACGGACCACACGAGCACGTGGTACTCACCGACGGAGTAGGTGTGTTCCGGACTCCCCCAGGTCTTGGCCGCCGAGACGCTGTCGACGCCTTGGTAAACAGGCGTGCTGTAGACGAGAAACTGGAAATGCTGACCGGAGTACCAGCTGGCAGAGGACAGCTTCATGTACCGGCCGAGCTTGCCTACCTGATTCGACCACACCGGCCGCACCGTCACCGCGCCCTTGCTCTCGACGGTGGTGATGCTCGCTGCCCAATAACCGCCGACCCCGTTTCGGAGATTGTGCACTTCGAGCCAGGAGGCGAGCACTGCCGCCTTAGGGATCGAAACGGGCTGGGCGAGGGTGTAGCCGAGGCCCGCGGCAAACCACAACGGGACAGCGGCGCAGACGACGCAGATCGCTCGGGCGGCACGGCCCGGTTGCAACCGGTGCCAGGCCTGAGCGACGATCCGGCCACTGAGCACGCTGGCGAACACGACGGTCGCGACGAGATAGCGGGCGCCAGGCACTCCATTGACGGCGAGGGCTACGAACGTCGCTGCCGAGCCGAACATCGCGATGACGAGCACGTCGTCGAGCCACCAACGCCCGGTCTCCGTGCGGGGCCCGGAAGCCTCTCGGTGGCCGCGGACCAGACGCCTCACCAGGTTCGCCATTGCCACCAGCGAGCAGGCGACGATCAGAAGAGCACCCACGACGTGAACATCCTGCAGGACGCTCGGGACCCGCTGGGTGTCGAACCGGTACGTCAAGCCGATGAGACCTGCTCCGTAGCCCAGCACGTGTCTCAAGTTCACGAGCATCTGGCCAGAAGTCGCGAAAGAAATCCCGTCAACGGACTTGAACGCGCCCATCGCTCGAGCGAGCCAACTGACCAGCCCGCCGGCGATGACTGCTGCGACCGACGCAGTGACCGCCGCGATGCCCGCCCGCCACTCCCGCTTTCGCAACATGGAGACGATGCCCGCGCCGAACACCGGCACGATGCCATAAGCGACCATCAAGAGGTCACCGAGCATTCCGAGGGCGAGCACGGCAACCGCCGCTGCCCATCCCCAGTCGAAGCGGCCTCGCCTCAGTCCGGCGAAGGCGAGAAGAGCCAAGACGGCCGTGCTGACATGGTCCGGACCGCCGAGCAGGAAGGACGCCATCGCATTGGTGGGAAGCGCCAGCAACGCCACGACAGTGCCAGCTCCGGCCAGCGCCGCGGCCTCTCGCTGCCCCCGGCTGGCGACAAGGGCACCGACCACGACGGCGACCGCAACCGCAACAGCTGGTTCCAAATTGAGCAGGCCGGGCCAAAGACCACCGGCACGCACTGCCAGCGCGTAGAAGAACGCGTCGGTCGTCCAGAACGAGTCGCGCGTCAGGATCCAGCCGTGTAGCAACGGGTTGCCACTGCTCACGGCCTGACCCTCGAGGATCGCGGTCGCCCTGTCCGAACCACCGACATAGACGTGTGTCGAGGTGGCGTAGAGGATCAGGACCAGCCCTGCAAAGGCGAGCAGCGCTATGACAAAAGTGGCTGTTCGACGCACGGTCGCGCTCGGGGCACCGGAACGGGTTGACAGGGATGTCGATCGACGACTTCTTGTGGGACCGCCTCGAGGAGATCGGCCGAGAACGCGAGCGACCCGCTTGGGGCTCTCACGCATGACGCGCCTCACATCGATATATTACAGCACCATTACTAAAGTTACAATATCATTACTGAACTCAGGCCGCGAGCCCACCCTCCCTCACGTGATCCACCTCCGCGCTGGCCATCTCCTCACCTACTGGCTCGAGGCCAACATCCGTTGGAGCTGGCCCGAAAGCGCCGCCCGTCACTGCGCACCGCAGCTTCGTCGCCTCCTGGAGCACCTCCCGGTGCCACGGATGTGGCTTGGCCCCTTCGTCCAGGACCTTCCTGACACGCCACGGAGTGACGCCGGCGGCTGCTGCACCGGTCCGAACGACGCCCGGGAGACGGTAGGTGGCACGGGAACCACGAAGCTCAGCATCTGAGCGATCGCATCGCGCAGATGACGGAGGTCAACAGATGCTTGTGCAACTCGACCCGAATGCCACGCCCAGCCCCGAGGAGTCGGGCCGCTCCCCCGCCACAGAGCGGCTCTGGCTTCGCGTCGAGCCCTGGCCCGACCCGGTGATCGACAAGGTCGGCTACGACCCGCGATCGGAATACGTCGAGACATTCTGGTTGCCCGTGCTGGGCCCGTCGACGACCTGGCTGCTGCGGCACTTCACCATCCGGCTCGAGGAGTCGCCCGAGGGGATCGAGCTCGACGTGGAGGACACAGCACGTTCACTTGGTCTCGGTGAGCGCCTGAGCCCGAACGCGCCGTTTGCCCGGACCCTGAAGCGTTGCGTCGACTTCAACATGGCCGAGTGGCGTGGACCTCGGCACCTCGCGGTCCGGCTCCGGCTCCCCCCTCTCGCCAGGCGGCACCTCCGGCGACTGCCGGAATCACTCCAGGCCAGGCACGAAGCCGCGCAAGAGGCGCTCCGGCCCGCGCCCGCTGTCGAGAGCCTCCGCCGGCACGGCTGTCGACTGGCGCTCAGCCTCGTCGATCTCGGGGAAGATCAGGAGACGACCGAGCACCAGCTGCGACGCTGGAGATTCCACCCGGCGCTCGCCACCGAGTGCGCCGCCTGGGCCGTCGAGGAGCGGGCGCGCCGGGCTGCGCCCCAAGAGTCGGCGGACCCTTAGTATCGTGAGCCCCGCCTGGCGCGTGGTGTGCCCAGGTAGGCTCTCTCCGCAATGAGCACCGTCAAGAGCTATCTCGAGACGGCGCGCGAGCGCGTCGTGATCTACGACGGCGCGACAGGGACCAACCTGCAGCTTCGCGAGCTCAGCGCACATGACTTCGGCGGCGAGTCGCTCGAGGGCTGCAACGAGATGCTGTGCCTCACGCGTCCGGACGTCGTCCAAGAGCTTCACCGGTCGTTCTTGGACGTCGGCGTCGACGTCGTCGAGACGAACTCGTTCGGGTCATTGCCCATCGTGCTTGTCGAGTACCAGATCGCGGACCGCGCCGAAGAGCTCGCCCGCGCCGCGGCCCTGCTGGCGAAGGAGGTTGCCAGCGGTTACTCGACGGCCGACCGGCAGCGTTACGTCGCGGGGAGCATGGGACCGGGCACGAAGCTTCCGACGCTCGGCCAGATCAGCTTCAAAGAGCTGCGGGACACCTACGAGGTACTCGCGCGCGGGCTGCTCGGCGGCGGAGTCGATCTGCTCCTGATCGAGACTTGTTACGACGTGCTACAAGCCAAGGCGGCGATCCAGGCGTGCCGTCGCGCCATGCACCACACCGGGCGCGACGTACCGATCCAGGTGCAGGTGACCATCGAGCTCACCGGCCGGATGCTGCTCGGTAGCGAGATCGGTGCCGCGCTTTGCACACTCGATGCGATGAAGCCCGACGTCATCGGCTTGAACTGTGCCACGGGCCCGCTCGAGATGTACGAAGCGCTCCGTTGCCTGTCCGACCAAGCGCGTACACCGATCTCTGCGCTGCCCAATGCCGGCCTTCCCTCGGTCGTCGACGGGAAGATGAGCTACGACTTGACGCCTGACGCGCTCGCCGAGCACCTGTCAGTGTTCGTCCGCGAGCTCGGCGTCTCGATCGTCGGCGGTTGTTGCGGCACTACTCCCGAGCACCTCGCCAAGGTCGTGGCGGCCTGCGCGGACCTCGACCCCGCTCCCCGCTCGCCGGTGCACGAGCCGTCCGCAGCCTCGCTATATGTGGCGGCGCCGTTCGAGCAGGAGGCGTCGTTCCTCGTCATCGGGGAGCGCACGAACGCCAACGGCTCGAGGCGCTTCCGCGACGCCATGCTTGCAGGCGACTGGGAGACCACGGTCACCATGGCACGCGACCAGGCGCGTGAGGGGGCTCACCTGCTCGACGTCTGCGTCGACTACACAGGGGCCGACGGGGTACGGGACATGACAGAGGTGGCGCGGCGCTTTGCGACGCAGTCGTCCATCCCGCTCGTCATCGACACCACCGAGGCGCCGGTCGCCGAGGCCGCGCTCCAGTGGATCGGCGGGCGGCCCGTCCTCAATTCGGTGAACCTGGAGGACGGGGATGCTCCCGGCACACGGCTCGATCGCTTCCTCAACCTGGCGCGCGACTACGGCGCTGCGGTGATCTGCACCTGCATCGACACTGACGGCCAGGCACGCACCGCCGACTGGAAACTACGTGCGGCCAAGGCCATTCACGACCTCGCGGTCGGGCGCTATGGCCTCGAGCCGGCAGACCTGCTCTTCGATCCACTCGCTCTCCCGCTGTCGACCGGCATGGAGGAGAGCCGGCGAGATGGCATCGAGACGATCGAGGCGATCCGGCGGATCAAGGCCGAGCTGCCCGGGGTTCATACGGTGGTCGGCCTCTCGAACGTGTCCTTCGGGCTCTCCCCCGCGGCACGACAGCTGCTCAACTCGGTCTTCCTGCACGAATGCGTGCAAGCCGGCCTCGATGCCGCGATCGTGCACGCGGGCAAGATCCAGCCCCTGCACAAGATCTCGGAGCGGGACCGCGACATCTGCCTGGATCTCATCTACGACCGGCGCCGCGAGGGCTACGACCCGCTCTCCGCGCTCATTGACGCGTTCGAGGGCGAGAGCGCTGCGACGCACTCCGCTATCGAGGACCGATCCGACTGGACGGTAGAGCAGCGGCTGGAGCGGCGCATCGTGGACGGTGATCGTGACGGCCTCGAGACCGAGCTCGACGAGGCGCTCGGGGCAGGTCACGCGGCCCTCGACATCGTGAACGACATGCTGCTGGCGGGGATGCGCACCGTCGGCGAGCTGTTCGGCTCGGGCCAGATGCAGCTGCCGTTCGTGCTCAGCTCGGCCGAGACAATGAAGGCTGCAGTTGCCCACTTGGAGCCACACATGGAACGTTCCGAGTCAGGTGGGCGGGGCCGGATAGTTCTCGGGACCGTGAAGGGCGACGTGCACGACATCGGCAAGAACCTGGTCGACATCATCCTCACCAACAATGGCTACGAGGTCCACAATCTCGGCATAAAGGTGCCGATGTCGGAGATGCTGGCGAAGGCCGACGAAGTCGAGGCCGACGCGATAGGCATGAGCGGGCTGCTCGTGAAGTCGACACTCGTCATGCGCGACAACCTGGAGGAGCTCAACCGGCTCGACAAGTCCGCCTACCCGATCATCTTGGGCGGCGCGGCACTCACGCGCACCTATGTCGAGAAGGATCTACGGGCCGTGTACAAGGGCCGTGTCTTCTATGGGAAAGACGCGTTCGAGGGCCTGCACCTGCTCGACCGGCTGATGCAGATCAAGCGGAGCGGCGTCGACGACCCGAGCTTCGGGACCGAGCTTTCGGGCCGCAAGCTCCCCCCGAGACGAAGCAAGCAAGTGGCCGGGATCGAGAGCTCAACGCTTCCGGCGCGCTCGGCGGAGGTGGGAATGGACAATGCGTTGTTCGAGCCTCCGTTTCTCGGGACCCGGATCGCCAAGGGCATCCCCCTCGACGAGATCGCCTCTCACTTGAACGAGACAGCACTGTTCCGAAACCAGTGGGGCTATCGCCCCGAGCCCGCCGAGATGGACGCCGACTTCAAGGAGCGGATCCGAGCCGAGCTCCGCGCGCGTCTCGACGAGGTCAAAGCCGAAGGCGTGCTCACCCCTCAGGTCGTCTGGGGCTACTTCCCCGTCAACGCCGAGGGGAACGATCTCGTCGTCTACACCGATGACCAGCGCACCACAGAACGCACACGGTTCGCGTTCCCGCGCCAGGCCAAGGAGCCGCACCTCTGCATCGCCGACTTCTTCAGGCCGGCGGACTCGCAGAGTCCTGACTACGCCGCGTTTCAGATCGTGACGGTGGGAGCCGCGGCCTCGGCGCGGACAGCCGAGCTGTTCGCCGCGGACCGCTACCGGGATTACGTGGTGCTGCACGGGTTGTCGGTCGAGATGACCGAGGCGCTCGCCGAACTGTGGCACCGGCGCGTACGCGAGGAGTGGGGATTCGCCGGCGAGGACGCGCCGAGTTTGACCGGCCTGTTCCGCCAGCAGCACCGTGGTGGCCGGTATTCGTTCGGCTATCCGGCCTGTCCGGATCTGGAGGACAACGCGAAGGTCGTGGACCTCCTCGAGGCCGGCCGTATCGGGGTCACGGTGAGTGAGGGCTTCCAGCTCCATCCCGAACAGACGACCCTCGCGATCATTTGCCATCACCCGATGGCCAAGTACTTCGTCGTCTGAGAGGTCGGTCGGCCCGTCCGCGACGGGCCGCCGCAATCAACCCAGGTGAGCTAACATCCCGCCATATTTCCAGCGGCCCCCCGGCAGCGGTCGTTCGGGCATTGTGCCCTCGCCAGCCGTGGGTGACCCGACAAGGCGGAGGATCAACATGATCAGACTTGGGACCAGCTTCAGACCGAACCGCATCGCTGCGGGCCTCGCGTTGCTGACGACCGTGGCGGTCCTGGCGGCCGGCTGCTCCAGCTCGAGCACGGGCACTACCACTACCACGACCAAGCCTGCCGGCTCGAGCACTACCACGACCAAGCCTGCCGGCTCGAGCACGACGACGACACCAAGTGGTCTGTCGGGATCGGGGTTGCTCAGCAAGTTCAGGTCGGGCGAAAACGCGACGTTCATCGCGACCTACAGGTTCACGACCTCCACGCAAGACTTGACGAGCCTGACGATCGCGAGACAGGGGTCGGACTCGATCTTCAAGGGAACCACTGCCTCGAGCGACTTTGAGCTCGTCACGACCGGTGGCAAGAGTTACGTCTGCACCACTCCGACCGGCGGCAGTACCACATGTTACAAGGAGACGGGCATCGGCAGCTCGCTGGCGGAGATCTTCGATGCCTATTCGTCCAGCGCCTACCTCCCCTACTTCCAGGAGGCCGCCAGTGCCTCCGGCGGGCACGCGACCTTCTCCTCGAAGTCGGTCAACGGCATCTCGCTCTCATGCGTCTCGGTGAGCAATGTGGGTAGCAACGCCGGGACCTTCTGTGTGACCGCCCAGGGTGTCCTTGGCTACGTCGGGTGGTCCGGCACCAAGAAGTCGGCGGGCGGCAGCTTCGAGATCACGAGCTTCCAGACGAGCGTGCCGAGCAACGAGTTCACCTTGCCGGCGAAGCCGACGACCATTCCCTAGGTGCCTGGTGTTGAAC
>PLIM01000075.1 GCA_003139355.1 Acidimicrobiaceae bacterium
TGATCCCGACCTCGTGCGCCCTATCCATGATCGAGAAGGAGTCGGCCTCCTCAGTCTCGGGACCGAAGTTCATGGTTCCCAAGCACATCCTGCTGACCGAAAGACCGCTACGTCCAAGATGAGTAAATTCCACGAATGCGCAGCCTAGAACTCGCAGCGTGGGTGTGCTCATTTGACTTGGTCATACGTGGGACCGCAGTACTTACCTGATTTGACTACACGTAGGAGCCGCCGCAGAGGATCCGCTGTTCAGCGGTCCACTCGCCGAATCGTGGGGCATGGAGAGGTCCAAGGTGGAACCGTTCGAACAGATCAGGAGGGCGCACGATCGGGAAGAAGTGTCCGTCCGCGCGCTGGCCGAGCGATTCGGGACGCACCGACGAACAGTGCGTCAGGCGATCGCTTCCGCGATCCCGCCAGAGCGAAAACCACCTCCGGCGCGGGTGGCGCCGGTCCTCGGCCCGGGGAAGCCAATCATCGATGGGTGACTCGAGGTTGACAAGGACGCTCCAAAGAAGCGGCGTCACACCGCACACCGTGTTTTTGAGCGCCTCGCCGAGGAGCACGGAGCCGATGTCGGCGAGGCGACTGTCCGTTTGCCGGTCGTCTGATTGAATGTGTCGTGAGCGGCGCGCCGCCCCAAGTGCGGATCTCGTCCAACCGACGAAGGAGTTGAGAATGGCACACTTACCTGACCTGTTGGCCACCTGTTGGACCTCAGCCGGCGACCTGGTTCCGGGCCGCAACGGCGACGTCAGTCCCTTCACCGTGGAGGAGCGAATCGCGGCGGTCGCGAAGGCGGGGTACCGGGGGTTCGGGATCGCCGCCCCCGACCTGGTGGTCGTCCGCGACACCATCGGCTATCCGGCACTGACACAACTGCTCGACGAGAACGGGCTTCGTCACGTCGAGGTGGAATTCCTGCAGGACTGGTGGACGAGGGGAGACCGGCGCCGCGCCTCCGACGAGGTGCGGGAGGTGCTGTTCGAGGCGGCGGCCGAGCTTGGCGCGGACCACGTGAAGGTAGGTCTCGGCGACCGCGAGGACGCCCTAGACGAAGAGCGCTTCGCCGGTGAGTTCGACCGCCTCGCCACCGAGGCGCACGCCCACGGAACCCGAGTGGGATTCGAGCCTCCAGCAGACTCCATGATGCCGACGATCGTTCCCGCCGCCGAGCTGGTGCGCACCGTCGCCAATCCCGCCGGCGGTCTACTCGTGGACATCTGGCACATCTTCCGCAGCGGGACCGGCTACGACCAGCTCGTCGAGGTGCTGCCGCCGGAGTACGTGTTCGCGGTCGAGCTGAGCGACGGTCGCGCGGAGCCGGTCGGCACGCTTTACGATGACACCTTCGACAACCGGCTGCCGCCCGGTGAGGGCGAGTTCGATGTAGCCAGTTTCATCCGCGCGCTAGACAGTCTGGGCTTTGAAGGCCCCTGGGGGCTCGAGGTGATGTCGACGGAATTGCGCTCCTTGCCGGTCGAGGTCGCGACCAAGAGGGTGTTCGACGCGGCCGTACGCGTCTTCGAGATTGCCCGCGCTCAGGGGACCGAGCCGGAGGATGACGCTAGAGCCCAGTGAACGGTGCCGGAAAGGGCTACCAGCCAAGCTCTGCTGAAAGACCCAACCCGCATCCTCGGTCGCAACCGGCCACTCGTCCTCACCCCGTTCGAGGCTCTATCTCCACGACGCCTTTTCGGCGCGGAGTTCCGGGTCCGCGACGAGAAAGAGCAGGTCACTGCCCTGGCGGCTGCGTTACGCAGGCCCGCCGGGCACGGCTCTCTGCGTGGTAGAGGCGTGGATGTCTACTGCCTGGCGATGTCACCTTGTGCGTGCCGAGAATCCATCCGGCCAGGTCGCGCTACGAGACGGTACTCACGAATAAGGTCGCCGAGGATCTCGTCTCGTATTAACTGCATCAAGTTGGGCTCGTCGATCGGGTCCGAACCGCTTCGACGGCATCGGCTCTCATCGGGCCGATGCTCCGCCAGGCTCATGAGCCCGGTCAGACCCGTCGGACCCTTTAGACCCGTCGGACCCTTTGGACCCGTCGTGCGTGGTCCGGCGAACAGCTCCGATGTCGTCGCGCTCGTCTCCGCGCTCATTGGCACCGGCGGTGGGAAAGTGGCGCCTTGAAGCTCATCGTCGCGGCGAGCGTGGGCCCCGTCGCGTCGTTCGAGAAGCGGGTGTAGCGAGGACGTTCTCCGGCCGGGGCGGACTTCCGGCCGCCGTAGGCTCTAAGGAGTCAGTCAGGAGCAAGCGGTGGCCGGTATCAAGGTGGTGACTGACAGCGTGAGCGACATCCCGAGTGATCTCCTCGCGAGATACAACATCGACGTGGTGCCACTCGACGTCCGGCTCAGCACCGAAGCTCCAAAGGAGCTCATCGGGATCACCCCGGAGGAGTTCTGGCGCCGCGTGCGTGCCACTGGTGCCTTCGCCGAGACCTCGGCGCCCTCTCCTGGTGCGTTCGCACAAGCCTTCCTTCGCGCTCGCGACGAGGGATTTGATGGGGTCTGCTGCATAACGTTCTCATCTGCTATGTCCTCGACCTACCAGGCAGCGTGCTTGGGAGCAAAGGAGGTGCAAGGAGACGTTGCGGTTCNNGAGCGCACAGATTGCGACCCTTGAGGCCTTCGGGGCCCTGGACACCCTCGAATACCTCCGCCGAGGTGGCCGCATCGGCTCCGCGCAGGCGTTTTTTGGCTCGTTGTTCTCGGTCAAACCGGTCATCACCATGAGAAACGGCGTTATCCAGGGCGAGTCGCGTCAACGCACGCGCGCCCTATCGCTTCGCTACCTAGCGGACAAGGTCGCTGCCGCGCTTCCCATCCGAAAACTCGCCGTCACCCACGCCGATGCAAGAGACATCGACGCGTTCCTGGTCTTGCTAGAGCCCATCTTTCCGGCGGAGAAGACCATCACGACCTACATCGGCCCGGTCGTCGGCGCGCACTTCGGGCCGGGGACGATCGTGGTGTGCCTCCAGCGGGAGTGAGCTCGTCAACACTGGCCCATCGACGGGGCACCAGGTCGCGCCCAGCGTCGCGGGCAGCTCGTCGAGCTGATGAAGCGATCGCTTTCCCGAGAGTCAGCAGCTGGTCGCTCGAGACTGGATTTTCCCGGGGTCAGCCACCCATATTCACGGCATTGACGCGTGTCGGGCGGAGCCTGACTATGACTCGCTTCTCGCCGGGTCTGTCGTGGTCTCGAAGGTCAGCGCCGTACTTGGCCCCTACCTGATCGGCGAAGGAGTAGTCGCCGTCCGGCGACAGCTCGGCGTCGCCGCGCAACTCCAGGTACCTGTACGGGTTGGCCAGATCCAAGATGAGCAGCGAACAAGGCGGGCGTCGCATGAGGTTCTTCGTCTTCTGTCGCGACGAGTTGAGCGAGATGCGCACCGTGTCTTCGGTAAAGAGGAACCAAACCTCCGATAGCTGCGGACGGCCGTCAGGGCCGACTGTGGCCAAGGTGGCGCACTGGGTGTCGAGCGGTCGCGGTGGGAATCAGGGATGACGTTCATGTCACTGTTCTAAAGGATCAGACCTCGGCACGTGACGCGGTTGTTGGTCATGCCTTTCTGCTGGCCCAACTGCAGAGCGGCGACCGAGTTCGACAATGAGAGAGCCGCCTTGCCGCTCGGTCTGACTACTCCTGCTCGGTCGGGCGGATCAACATCTCGTTTACCGCGATTTGTCGCGGACGGGTGACGATGTAGGTGATGGCGTCGGCAATGTCCTCGGCCTGCATCGGCTGGACGTCGGAGAACTGGGTCCGCATGGTCTCGAGCACTTCAGCGCGGTTGTGACCGGCCAGCTCTGTCGCGACCAAGCCCGGCTCGACGAGCGAGACGCGGACGTGGCGCTTGGTGACCTCCTGTCGCAGCGACTCGCTGAACGCCCCGACGCCGTGCTTGGTCATGTTGTAGACACCCCTGTTCTTGCCTGCCACCCGACCGGCCACTGAGCTGATGTTCACCAAGTCGGCGACGTGGCGCGGGCTGTCTTCGACCGCGCGGAGCAGGTGCGGTAGCGCCGCATGCGCGCAGTAGAGCAGGCCGAGCACGTTGAGCTCTATCATCGCCTGCCATTCGGACAGCGGCGCTCCGACTACGGGGCCCAGCAGCATCACGCCGGCGTTGTTGACGAGGGTGTCGAGGCGCCCCAACTCAGCGACTGTGCCCTCGACGGCGTCGGTTGCCTGCTGCTCGTTGGTTACATCTGACTCCAGCACCAGGGCTGTACCACCCTGGTCGCGGATGGTCGCCGCGAGGCCTTCTAGGCGGTCCTTTCGTCGCGCCGCCAAGGCCACGGCCGCGCCGTTCGCCGCCAGCATGATGGCTGTGGCGGCGCCGATTCCGCTCGAGGCCCCTGTCACGAGGGCGACGGTGCCGTCCAGCCTCTCTGTCGTCAACCGAACCTTGCCGGGCTCGGGATGGGTGGACTTGTCGAAGAACGGTGTGCTGGTCATTGTCCTCTCCGCGTTGGCGCGCTAGCGCCCGTCGTAGTCACCGGCTCGCGGTCAGGATAAGGGAAGGAATCCCTATGTCAAGCTGCACTGGGCTAAAACCAATACCACTTAGTTAAGGTG